>JAHILQ010000188.1 GCA_018896985.1 Nitrospinota bacterium | reverse complement strand
TCGCAGAAAGATGCAATGTGGATTTTACAACCGGCAAATCCTTTCTGCCGGCATATAAGATTGAAAGCGGTCTCTCACCTGATTCCTTTCTTGAAGAACTTGCAAGAAAAGGCATGCACGAGAAATTTGGAAGCCAGCCGCCTGATATATATATTGAAAGATTCAAAAAGGAGATAGAGATAATCAAAAAGATGGGTTACTCCTCTTATTTCCTCATAGTCTGGGATTTCATAACTCATGCGAGGGAAAAGGGGATACCTGTCGGACCGGGCAGAGGGTCTGCTGCGGGAAGCCTTGTATCTTACTGCCTTGACATTACCGCATTGGACCCAATTAAATACGGCCTTTTGTTTGAGAGATTCCTTAACCCTGAGAGAATAAGCATGCCTGACATAGATGTTGACTTCTGCAAAGACAGAAGGGGAGAGGTAATTTCGTATGTGTCGGACAAATACGGCAAGGACTATGTTGCCCAGATAATAACATTCGGGACTATGGCTGCGAAGGCAGCGATAAGAGATGTTGGACGCGCGCTTGATATTCCCTATGCTGAGGTTGATAAAATCGCAAAGCTTGTGCCAAATGCCCTGAATATTACGATTGATAATTCCTTGCGGACAGAGCCGCAGCTTCAAGAGCTTTATGACAGCAATCCGCGCGTAAAAGAACTGATTGACATAGCAAAGAGGCTTGAGGGGCTGTGCAGGCATGCCTCAACCCATGCGGCAGGAGTGGTTATAGCTCCAAAACCTCTTACGGATTATACGCCGCTGTATAAAAATCCATCCGATGGAACTGTAACAACACAGTTTGACATGGGCGCTGTTGAAAGCATCGGGCTGCTGAAATTTGATTTCCTCGGGCTAAAAACCCTCACTGTTATAGAGAAGACACTGCGTTACATAAAAGATTCAGGGACAGATTTGTCTCTTAGAGATGTGCCTCTCGAGGACACGGCAACGTATAAGCTTCTGAGTTCAGGACAGACAACGGGCATATTCCAGCTTGAGAGTTCAGGCATGAGGGAAATACTTGTTAAGATGCAGCCGAACAGATTTGAAGACCTTATAGCGCTCGTGGCGCTTTACAGGCCGGGCCCCATAGGAAGCGGCATGATAGATGATTTCATCAAGAGGAAAAAGGGAAAGACGGCTGTCAAATATGAACTGCCGCAGTTAAAGGAAATCCTTGATGAGACCTACGGCGTAATTCTTTATCAGGAACAGGTAATGCAGATTGCAAACAAACTTGCGAACTTTACCATGGGGCAGGCGGATATACTTAGAAAAGCCATGGGCAAGAAAAAGCCGGAGGAGATGGAAAAACTCAAAGAGGCGTTTATTAAAGGAGCAGTTGCAAACAAGATAACAGAGAAAAAGGCTACAAGGCTGTTTGACCTGATGTCTTTATTTGCTGAGTATGGGTTCAATAAATCCCATTCAGCTGCTTATGCATATCTTGCATACCACACCGCATACCTCAAGGCGCATTATCCTGTTGAGTTTATGGCGGCAACATTAAGCGCTGATATGGGTGATACAGACAAAATAGTTCACCTGATTGCCGAGTGCAGAAATATGTCTATAAAAATGCTTCCTCCTGATATAAATGAGAGTGGGAGGGAATTCAAGGTCATAGGCGCTTCTATCAGATTCGGGCTTGAGGCGGTTAAAGGCGTTGGAGCTTCAGCTATAGAAGTAATCCTTGATTCAAGAGGGAAAACCGCCGGTTTTTCCTCAATAGAGAACTTCATGGAGAAGGTGGATTCAAGAAAGGTGAATAAAAAGGTTATTGAAAACCTTATAAAGGCAGGGGCATTTGATTCTCTTGGATTAACGAGGGCAAGGGCTATGTTATTTGTGCAGGATTCCCTTAACGGTTCTCGCGGCCGAAGCCTTCTGGGACAGCAAAACATTTTCGGCTCTCAGGAAGAGGCAGACACTATTAAAGAATGGGATGAGATGGAAATCCTAAGTTGTGAAAAAGAGGCTCTCGGCTTTTATGTCACAGGGCACCCCATTATGAAGCACAGGGAAGAATTGTCAGCGCTGCACATAAAACGGACCTCAGAGCTTGACAGTATTTCTGACAGGGACGAAGTTCAGGTTGCAGGCGTTATAAGCAGGATTAAAAATATACAGAGACGCGGAACAGCAGAAACAATGGCATACTTTACCCTTGAAGATGAGGAAGGAAGCGTTGAGGCTATCGCATTTCCGGAACTCTTTAAAAATAACAGGGATCTTCTTAAGAAAGACGCTCTGGTTGTTGTGAAGGGGACAGTTGACCGCACAGAAAAAGGCACAAAACTTATCTCAAACAAGATAGTAAAGATAGATGGTTTTGGTTCCAGAAATGGCTTAAAATGTGAGATTAGTATAAAATATCCTATTGCTGACAGTCTAATCC
>JAHILQ010000187.1 GCA_018896985.1 Nitrospinota bacterium | reverse complement strand
CCTCAACCATTTCCTGACTTACTCCTCTTTTGTCAAGATACGCGATAGCTGTTTTTGATTTTTTGAGATTCCCTGTAAATGTATTCAATGCCTCTTTCTGAATAACATAAAGCCTTTCTTTTCTTTCAGCCAGACCGTCCTCAAACCTGTAGCCCGAAAGTTGTACGCCTGCCTTTTTGGCAAGTATCTTGAGCGCCTCCTGAAAATTAAGGTTTTCATATTTCATTACGAAACCGAATATGTCTCCTCCTGCTTCGCACCCGAAACAATGGAATATCTGCTTGCTTTGACTTACCGTAAACGACGGGGTTTTTTCTGCATGGAAAGGGCAGTTCGCCTTATAGTTCTGTCCTGCCTTTTTAAGCTCTATATAATCCGAAATCAGCTCTATTATATCTATGCGTGACTTTATGTCTTCAAGGAGTCTGTCATCCTTCATAAACTATGTCCCATAGACGAAAAGACAGGGAGGATATGGTATTTGAATAAATACATGATTATTTAATTCTGCTAACCCTTTTGAAACCGGAACACTCAAGAATCTCAAGCGATGAACCTCTGGATAATTCATCCAGAAGCAAGTTCAGTCCGAGGTTGTCACTTGCAATATGCCCTGCAATAACAACATTGAGATGGTTCTTCTCAGCTTCCTTACGGTGTTCTTCGCTGAGATGCATAGCTACGATTGTGTTTACCCCGCCTGCTGTCAGGCTTTCAAATATCTCTTTTGATCCCTCTGTGCCGCCTGTCATGTCAACAAATATCTTGCCTGCACTTCTGTTTTTAGAGCCGATTAATATCTTCGGGCCTGCGCCGTTAAAACTTGCCGTCCTGTATTCAGGTATGCCCTTCAAAGCCTCCATCACATCGGAAACCCTGTAAGGTTTCTTTTCGTCAAAAAGCCTCTGCAGATAAGTTGCGACCATATTATCAGCAGGGGTATGGAGACAGATGAACGGAACACCCAAAAGCTTTGCCGCATCAACCGCCCTTGTGTGGTTAACAGGCATAAGTTTTCTCTCAACCTCTTTTATCCTGCCCTCCATAAGGTCTTCAGCTACATTTATGGGTACACCGAATCTATGCAATATGTCTGACTGCATCTGCATAACAGAATAGAGATTTGCGTATGCCCTGCCCTCAGGATGATGAGAGATTAGCAGGTCTATGCTCTTCCCTTTTGCCTTCAGGTTTTCGGCAAGCAATAACTCTCCAACCTCTATATCTATTCCTACAAGGGCAGATTTTATCTTTTCTTCACCGATGCCGTTTAATATCCTTGAATCAGAATACGGGTTTTCAAGTGTTTCGCCGTCAAAGAATTCTTTTTCGTCTTCCTTGAGTTTCTCAAAATCTTTTTTCCTTGCAGCAAGTTCTTTCAGGACAGCATCTTTTCCGCGGGGGTCATTCTCAATGCCTGTGGATACAGCCTTTTTGTAGAGTTCATTAAGTGTCATTTTTAATCCTTTTTATCGGAGATTGAATGGTTTATTCTATTTGTTGTCTTTTCTGTTTGTCAATCGCTCAACGAGAAAAACTTGAGCATTTATTTTATGCTGCCACCGGCAGGGGTAAGTATGTTATATTATGTTGTCATGCGTAAATACATTCTCCCCATTTTTGTATTCATTGCTGCATCTATGCTGAATGTGCCGCTGTCGTACGGCAGCAGTGATGCTGACCACGAATGTACAAAATGCCATAAGCTAACCTCTAACGAAGCACAGAGTATCATTCAGGGAGGCATACCTGCTTCTAAGGTTCTTGAAGTAAACCCCGGCTCTGTCAAAGGTGTATGGGAGATAGTTTTTGAAGTAAGAGGGCAGAAGGGGATAGTCTATGTAGGTTTTTCAAAAGAACTTCTCATCTCAGGCGACATATTTGACGTCAAGGCAAGGAGAAACCTCACAGGCGAAAGACTTTCCAATCTCAATAGGATCGATATATCAAAGATACCTCTTGACGAAGCCCTGCTCATGGGCGATGCAAATGCACCAAAGAAGGTTATCGTCTTTACAGACCCCGATTGCCCATTCTGCGGAAAACTTCATCTGGAGATGAAGAAGGTTTTAGAGAAAAGAAAAGATATAGCCTTTTATCTGAAGCTATTCCCTCTGGTAAAACTGCATCCGAAGGCATACGAAAAATCAATGACAATAGTATGCAAAAAGTCATTAGAACTTCTGGAAGATAACTTTGCCGGCAAAAAACTTCCTCCTCCTGAATGCAAAAGCAAAGAGATAGACGAAAACCTGATACTCGGGGAAAAGCTTGGAATCTCGGGGGCGCCTGCAATTATATTCCCTGATGGAAGTATCGTCCCCGGCGCAATGGCTGCCGACGCCTTAATCTCGCGGATTGACATAAAACCTTAAACCGCCTGATTCCAACCCTGTCGCGTGAATACTGGTGCCGGTGGAGAGACTTGAACTCTCACGGGGTTGCCCCCACCGGATTTTGAGTCCGGCGCGTCTGCCAGTTCCACCACACCGGCTTAATCTTCTAAAGCATTGCCGATGGCTCGTAGAGCGGTTAAGCCTCAGCAACGTCAAAACTTCCGATCCGCCTGAGCCTTTTATACCTTTCATCTGTGAGCTTTCCGCCGCTCTTGCTGCCGAGCTCTTCTATTGACTGTATTATTATCTCAGAAATGTTTTTCGCAACTGCCTCCGGGTTTCTGTGAGCGCCGCCAAGCGGCTCAGGTATTATCCCGTCAATTATCTTAAACCCGAGAATGTCCTGGGCGGTAATCTTGAGCGCATCCGCAGACTTTGAGAACTCCTCCGGAGTAAGATCTCCGTCTTTTTTCCATAATATTGCAGCGCATCCCTCAGGTGATATGACAGAATAAACAGAATGCTCAAGCATATAAATCCTGTCTGCAACTCCCAATGCAAGGGCCCCGCCGCTTCCGCCCTCGCCGATGACAACAGAGATTATAGGAGTCTTCATTTTTGACATCTCCATGAGATTCGTTGCTATTGCCTCTGATTGGCCTCTCTCTTCAGCGCCTATGCCGGGATAGGCTCCGGGGG
>JAHILQ010000186.1 GCA_018896985.1 Nitrospinota bacterium | reverse complement strand
CGCTCATTATAAGCCCCTACCAGAAATTTGATGTTATAATAAACATTGGCAGGGAAATGGAAAAAAGACACTCTGTGGAGTTTTTCATTGAAGACTTCAGGCCCGGCTGGAAACAAGGGGTTGAGCTTTCAAAGGAACTCGGGCTTTACAGGCAGAAATATTGCGGCTGCATCTATTCCGAGATGGAGAGATACCTTGAGAAAGTTTAAAATTAGAAGTTAAGAGTTGAGAGTTAAAATAAGTCTGATACCCACAGTGCTTTTCTGGATATTCGGGAGGAAATGAGATGACAGGGTTTAGGTTTCAGGTTTTAGGTTTTAGAGCAGGATGGTTTTCATTTTTTATTCTTACCTTTATTCTGGCATCTGGCACCTGGCACCTGGCGCCTAATGCTTATGCCGATACAATAAGAGTGCTTATCTTGGATGAAGATTCTCCGCGTATCCCTGCAAAGGATGAACCTCTGGAGAGAGTTAGCGAAGTGATAAAAGGTGACTTTTTTGTGCGAGGGGTCCATTACAGAGGTGAGATTAAGGTATGGAAAGGGAAAAACGGGCTTTATGTCGTAAATGAAATCCCTTTTGAAGAGTATGCCAAGGGTGTTGTCCTTGCCGAGGTCGGAACAAACTGGGAAATGGAAGCGCTCAAGGCGCAGGCTGTTATCGCTAGGACATATGCGGTATACCAAAAAAATACAAATGGAAACCTTTATTACCATATTACATCATCTGTTCTGCATCAGGTATATAAAGGAAACTCTTCTGATGCAAGGATAGCACATGCCGTAGAAAAGACATCGGGCGAGATACTCACATTCAACGGAAAACCAATAGAGGCGCTTTATCACTCTACATGCGGCGGTAAGACAGAGCTTCCTGAAGAGGTGTTTGGTAAAAGCTACCCTTATATTAAATCAGTGGAATCAAGCTGTGAAGCCTCGCCGTACTGGATATGGGAAAGAAAAATTCCATTGTCAGAGATAGAAAAATCATTAAACATAACCGGCTTTAAAGATATGGCTGTCAGGTCTTACACCTCAACCGGAAGAGTAAAAGAGCTGACTGTAACATTTGAATCAGGAGAGCGCACAATCAAATCCAACGACTTAAGAAAACAACTCGGATGGCAAAGACTGCCGAGCACAAATTTCACCATGACAAAACTCAACGATTCCATAATCTTTGAAGGAAAAGGCTACGGGCATGGAACCGGCCTCTGCCAATGGAGCGCGCTTGAGATGGCAAAGAAGGGGAAAAACTACAGAGAAATCCTTTCTTTCTTTTATCCCGGAACAGAAATTCAGTTATATGAAGGCCGCTGATTTTGATTTTCACCTGCCGGAAGGACTGATAGCAAAAAAACCTGCTGAAAAAAGGGACTTTTCAAGGCTCATGGTGCTTCACAGAAACGGAGAAATAGAGCACAGAATCTTCAGCAATCTTCCCGACTATCTTAATGAAGGCGACCTGCTTTTACTTAATAACACCAAAGTTTTTCCGGCAAGACTTACAGGGACAAAGCCTACAGGAGGAAGATTTGAATTTCTGCTGGTAACCCCCGTTAGAAATCCCAGAGGGGCTTTAAACCCCGCTGGAATTATTCTAAAATCTAACCCCGCTGCAAAGCAGAGGGGCATTATTTCTAACGGGGTGAAAGAAATTACTTGGGAAATACTATCGAAAGGAAAATACAGAGGGCAAATATCAATAGCAGAAGGGTTTTCAGCAGATATAGAAAACGAGACTGCCCGGTTTTCGTATTCCGGAGACTTTATGAAAAATGTGTGGAGATGCGGAGATATGCCTTTGCCGCCGTATATAAAGCGCAAGCCGGGACCCGTTGACAGAGAATGGTATCAGACAGTATATGCGGAAAAAGAGGGTTCCATCGCAGCTCCGACCGCCGGAATGCACTTCACAGGAGAACTTATAGGTGAGATAAATGACAAAGGCGTGAATGTCAGGTGCCTGACGCTTCATGTAGGTGTCGGCACATTCAAATCTATAAAAGCAGAAAATTTAAGTGAACATTCTATGGATGCAGAATATTTTGAGATAGGGAAAGAGATTGTTGAAGATATAAAAAAAACAAAAGCCTCCGGCAAAAGAGTCTTATCTGTGGGAACCACAACAACGAGAGCGATTGAGGGATATTTCAGCGGGAAATATTCACCCATTCACCGATTTTCATCCGCCTCAGGCGGACAAGCCCATTCACCAATCTGCGGTTATACAAACATCTTCATCTATCCCGGTTATGAGTTCAGGGTTGTTGACTCCCTTATAACTAATTTTCACCTCCCCCGTTCAACCCCGCTTATGCTGGCCTCTGCCTTCTGCGGCGCCGAAAAACTGAGCAGTGCATACAGCATTGCTGTGAGTCAAAAATATAGATTTTTCTCCTACGGTGATGCTATGCTTATCCTGTGAAATGAAACACAGCAGCCTTAAAGCAAAACGGAAAACAGCCTTGCCGGACAGAAAATTCATCATAGCTATTATTGCAGTTACCTCTGCGCTTAGCTTCAGCCTCGGTTATTTTGTAGGGGGCGCAGGAGATAAAGGAAAACAGCCTGAATATCAGATAATCGCAGCTCCGAAACTTGAGGCAATCCCGCAGGTT
>JAHILQ010000301.1 GCA_018896985.1 Nitrospinota bacterium | reverse complement strand
GATGGATGGGGGAGTTACGCAGTTAATTTAATTGAACATTTGTCAAAACAAGGTGTTGATTGTTTGGTTTTGTCGTCAACGCGAAGCCAGCAAAATGACTTATCTTCAATTAAGGATTATAAAATTCTACCTCCATTATTTGTTAGTCGTTGGATAAAAATATATTTTTTAATAAAGAATTTTTATCAAATTAGGAAATTTATCCAATCGGCGGACATGGTTCATATTTTAGCTGAACCGTATAGTCTAATCTCTTATTGGACATGTCGGAAGCGTCCAACGTTAATCACTTTACATGGAACTTATGCCGTAGATGCCTTAAATAAGTGGTATTTAAGGGGATTGTACAAGAGGGTTTATAAAAATGCTAAAAAAATAATTTGTGTTAGCAGATTTACTCAACAAGTATTCTTAAAAAAAGTTCAAGTTGATAATACTATAGTTATTAATAATGGTATTGATTATAAAAAGTTCCGAATGTATCAAGACGAAAGAAAAACAAAAAATAATAATAAAAAAATTATTAGCGTTGGGGCATTAGTTTTTCGCAAGGGATACTATATTGCCATTTCAGCCGTTGGAAAAGTTGTAAAAAAATACTCAAATTTAAAATATTACATTGTCGGAAACCAAAAGAACAAAAAATATTTTTCTCAACTTAAAGATTTGGTTAAAAAATATAATTTAGAGGATAATATAGTTTTTTTGCAAAACATTTCAGAACGAAAATTATTAAAACTTTATCATCAAGCAGATTTGTTTCTACTTACACCCGTGAATATTGATAATAATTTTGAAGGATTTGGTTTAGTTTATTTGGAAGCCAATGCTTGCGGGAAACCAGTTATTGGTACTTATGGTTGTGGCGCCGAAGATGCAATTATAGATGGGTTTAATGGATTATTGGTTCCTCAAAATGATATAGAAAAAACTAGCCAAGCTATTTTAAATATTTTAGATAATCCAAGTTTAGCTGAAAAATTAAGTCAAAATGGATTGAAGCAGGCCCAAAAAATGGATTGGCCTAATATGGTTGAACAATATATTCAGGTTTATGATTTCAAGATTTAAAGATTTTTAAAAAATCGATAAATGAATAATTTTTTTGAGTAATTTTATGACAGACAAAGAAAGGCCATCAATCTTTTTATCTATTATTGTTCCTGTCTTTAACGGCGAGAAGACTTTAGATAAATGCTTGGAGGCAATAACTAAAATAAAAGATTTTGAAAAATGCGAACTAATTGTAGCCAATGACGCTTCAGTTGATACTTCCGTTCTAATCGCCAAAAAACATGGAGTTAAAGTTGTTTCTAACCCAGTGAACAAGGGAGTTGCCGCTACTCGCAATTTAGGCGCTAAAAATGCAAAAGGCGAGATATTGCTTTTTGTTGATAGCGATATTGTTTTGTCTTCCAGGGATATTATTAAACATATCAAAGATGATTTTAAATCATTTGATGTATGCGGAGTTTCCGGTGTTTATGACGAAAGAATAGTTTTCAGCGATTTTTTCAGCACCTACAAGCATTTGTACATGTGTTTAGGGAAAAAAATTGCTTCAAAATTTAATTTTGCCGCCGATTCGGCCATATTAGCTATACCCAGAGAAATGTTTTTTAAAGCGAACGGATTTAATGAGAATTATCTTGGGGCGACGGCGGAAGACATAGAATTTACTTTAAGATTGTCTTTAAATGAAAATAAAAAGATTTTACAAGATAACAGAATAAAAGGGGAGCATCATAAAAAACACAATCTAAAATCTCTTTTAAGGACGAATTGTTTAAGAATAGGGAGTATTGTTAGAATTATCCAAGAGAAGGAACTTCGGAAGACATATTTAAATATGTCTAAATCATCTTCAGGCAAATCGCTGTATCCAATAATTTTGGCATCTATCTTTCTTATTTTATCATTTATCTACTGGTTTTTTATTTTCGGTTTTTTATTTTCGGTTTTAATGTTTTTTTGGGTTCAAACAGAGTTTTTTAAATATTTCAAGAGAAGAAAGGGCGTTTTTTTTGCTGTTTTGTCTGTGTTGTTTTCCGCAATTGAAATGTTTTTTGCCGCTGTCTGCGGGCTTTATTTTCAAATATATTTCAAAATAAAAAATTAATTATATGTGTCTATTAAAACAAATTTCTCGTGTTTTTATAAAACGAGGGATGCCGCTTAATTTAATATTTTTTGTTACTTCCAAATGCAACGCCAAATGCAGGCATTGTTTTTATTGGCAAAAAATTAATACAATTAAAGATGAGTTAAGTTTGCTTGAAATAGAAAAAGTCGCGAAAAGCGCGCCCGACCTTCTCACAGTTACTTTAACTGGGGGAGAACCATTTTTAAGGGATAACTTAGTTGAAGTGGCTTCTATTTTTAGTCGGTTTACTAAAGTAGCTAATCTCCAAATACCGACGAATGGAATTTTAACAGACCGTATATTTAGGACAACTAAAAATATTTTGGAAGTTTGTCGCAAAGATATCAGGGTTGCTGTTGGCATTTCCATAGATAATTTAGGAGAAAAACATAATCAAATCAGGCAGGTTGACGGTTGTTTTGAAAAAGCGGTAAAAACAATAAAAAAACTTAAAGAGTTAGAAAAAGAATTTAG
>JAHILQ010000185.1 GCA_018896985.1 Nitrospinota bacterium | reverse complement strand
CTCTGGCTATACGACTGAACAGCTTAGGGCAGATGCAAAGGCGATAAACAAATTTCTGAAAGACGGCAAAGACGTTTTCCTGTATTTCAATAATGAAGCCGGTGGTTATGCTCCGAAAAATGCAAGGGAGCTCAGAAATATTCTGAAGAAATAAAGCGTTGATTCTCAATGCAAAGATGAATATATTATCATCATGCAATGCTTTACAAAATAATCAAATCCCCCCTTCCCCCCTTTTCTAAAGGGGGGCGTGGGGGGATTATATTTTATTATGCTTAAAGAACTCAGGATAAAAAATCTCACTATAATTGATGACCTTAAAATAAGATTCGAAACCGGCCTGAATGTCTTAACAGGAGAAACAGGCGCGGGAAAATCGATAATTGTTGACGCCCTCGGCCTTGCGCTTGGAGAAAGGGCCCAGACCGGGATGATTAAAAGCGGGAAGGATGAAGCGTCTGTTGAGGCGTTCTTTGAGGTGTCAGGCCATCCGATGCTTATGGAAATGGGCATTATCTCAGAAGACGGGATTGTAATACGGCGAAATATCTCATCTGCAGGGAAGAGCAGGGCATATATAAACGATTCGCTTGTTAACATCCAGAGTCTATCCGCTATAGGCAAAACCCTCGTTGACATGCACGGCCAGCACGAACACCAAAGCCTTCTTTCAACGGATAATCAGAGAACCCTTTTGGATTTTTATGGCAAACTCCATGACAAAAGGGCAGAAGTTGAGGCAGTGTTTCATGAAGTCCAGTCGCTCAAAAAAGAACTCGGCAAACTTAAGGAAAATGTGAAGGAACGAATACAGAGGATTGATCTTCTGAGCTTTCAGATAAATGAGATAGACTCTGCTTCGCTTAAAAAAGGAGAAAGGGAAGCGCTGGAAGAAGAGAGGATTATACTTTTCAACCTTAATAAGCTGAACGAACTTGTAGAAACAGCATATACAATGCTCTACGCATCAGAAGGCGCATGCACAGAAAAACTGGACTCTGTAATCTCAAAACTTCGTGAGATGGCTTCAATAGACCCGAACATTAATGAAACTCTTGGCCTTCTTGAGTCGGCAAAGCCTCTGCTTGAAGATGGGGCTCTATCATTGAGAGGGTTCAAGGAAAAATACGACCTTGACCCAAAGCGGCTTGAAACCATAGAGGAAAGGCTTGAAACCATAAAAAAACTTGAGAAAAAATACGGAGACGGCGCTGACTCAATAATCAGCTACAGGGATGAGGCTGAAAAAGAACTCTCAACCCTAAAACATTCTGATGAAAAAATTGATATACTTGAAAGCCGGCTCAGAGAAAAAGAAGAAAAACTCATGGATGCAACAACACATCTGTCAGAAAAAAGAAAAGAGACAGCAAAAGACATAAGCAAAGCAGTAGAAAAAATATTAAAAGAACTCGCATTTGAGAAGGCGGGATTCAGGGTTGACGTCAGGCCGTCTCCGCTGTCTTCCACAGGCATTGATATAATTGAATTCCTTTTTTCAGCAAATCCAGGAGAGCCGCTTAAACCTCTGGCAAAGGTTGCATCAGGCGGAGAACTCTCAAGGATAATGCTTGCGCTAAAGAATATACTGGCTGATGTTGACAGCATCCCTGTGCTTATATTTGATGAGATTGATGCCGGCGTAGGAGGGAAAACAGCTGAAAGTGTCAGTATGAAATTAAAAAGGCTTTCAAAGACTCATCAGGTTATATGCACAACTCACCTTCCTCAGATAGCATCGGCAGCGGATTTTCATATAATGACAGAAAAATCTCAGACAAAAGACAGCACTTCCGTAAAAATAAAGGAGCTCACTCCTGATGAACGCATGGCTGAAATAGCGCGCATGTTAAGCGGGAAGATAACTGATGTATCTTTAAAACACGCCGGCGAACTGCTTGAAAGGAGCGCATGAAAGGGAAAATCGTAATAGACAAACAATTGTGCAAAGGATGTAAATACTGTGTGATGTCCTGTCCTAAAGGAGTTATAGCAATTGAAAAACAATTCAACAAAATGGGATATTTCACTGCTCATCCTGAACACATGGGAAAATGCACGGGATGTGCGTTATGCGCCCAGATGTGTCCTGAACTCGCAATAGAGGTATGGGCGGAAAACAGCAGGAAGAAAAAGGCTTGATTTTATAACACTGGTCAATGTATTTTAAAAAGTAAAAATAAACGGCAAAATCAAAAATATAGGATTCGTGAATTTTGAATT
>JAHILQ010000184.1 GCA_018896985.1 Nitrospinota bacterium | reverse complement strand
TTTGCAGTATTTTTTGATATGCCTTGTCTTCATCTGGCCGTTTGAATAGACCTTATCGCTTTTAAATCTTTCCAGCTGGGCATCCCTTGCTTTTATAACCCGCTCTCTTATTGATGCTGATTTTTCTCCTGAATATTCTGTTGAGAGTTCTTTATATGGAACAGCAGGCACTTCAATATGAATGTCAATCCTGTCAAGCAAAGGGCCTGATACCCTGTGCCTGTACCTGTGTATCTGTCCGGGCATGCATGTGCATTGATGCCTTGAATCTCCCAGATAACCGCATGGGCACGGGTTCATCGCGGCAACGAGCATAAAATTCGCAGGATAAGTTATTGATGCCACTGCTCTTGAGACTGTAACTTCCCCGTTTTCCAACGGCTGTCTTAAGACCTCAAGCACATTCCTTTTGAATTCAGGAAGCTCATCCAAAAACAAAACACCGTTATGAGCAAGGCTGACCTCGCCTGGTTTTGGGATAGTGCCGCCCCCGATCAGCGCAACATCGGATATGGTGTGATGCGGCGAGCGGAATGTCCGCGTAGCAAGCAAAGACTGTCCTGTTTTCAGCAAGCCTGCAA
The DNA here is from genome assembly GCA_018896985.1 of Nitrospinota bacterium. Lineage (GTDB taxonomy): Bacteria > Nitrospirota > Thermodesulfovibrionia > Thermodesulfovibrionales > UBA1546 > UBA1546. Next base: position 4,108 of record JAHILQ010000184.1, on the reverse strand, counting down.
CGCTGTGGATCTTTGTTGCCTCCAATGCCTCGTCAAATGTCATCTTTGGAAGTATCGTTGGAAGCCTTTTTGAAAGCATTGTTTTTCCTGAACCCGGAGGGCCTATCATTAAAACATTGTGCCCTCCTGCCGCTGCGACCTCCAGCGCCCTCTTTGCATGTTCCTGTCCCTTGACTTCAGAAAAGTCATCTTCATAGAGGGAATATTCTTCAAATGCTTTATCAAGGTCAATGGTGAATATTTTTTCAGAGGAGCCGTTTTTAAGAAAATCTATCACTTCAGGAAGGCTCTTCATCCCGAACACAGACACGCCTTTCACAACCGCCGCCTCTGATGCATTCTCCTCAGGAAGTATTACTCCTTTCAGTCCGAGGTTTTTTGCCGTGATAGCCATTGAGAGAGCGCCGCGCACAGGCTTTATTTTTCCGTCAAGCGATAGCTCTCCTGTAAAGAGATAGCCCTGTGTTGAATTCATCTCAATGACGCCCTCTGCTGTTATTATTCCTATTGCAATCGGAAGGTCAAATGATGAGCCTTCTTTTTTTAAATCAGCAGGCGCAAGATTAACAGTTATCTGTTTAAGAGGGAAATTAAAACCGATGTTTTTAAGGGCAGCCCTTACCCTGTCCCTGCTCTCTTTTACAGCAGCATCAGGAAGCCCGACCATATTGAAGTGCGGCAGCCCCCTTGATGCAATGTCAACCTCAACATCAACAGGATGCGCATCAATCCCCACAATGCTTGCGCTCAGTATTTTGGAAAGCATTGTAGATTATATTTTCAAAGGCAGGGGAAAAGCAAGGAAGGAGAAACAGAAACTCAGAAGCGTATGTAGCCTACGCTGACTCTGCCTGTTTTTCGTATATAAGGATGGGTTTTTCCTTTTTGATTATCGTGTCTTCATTTATAAGACATTCTTTTATGCCTTTTTGCGACGGTATCTCATACATCACGTCAAGCATTGTCTCTTCAAGGATTGCCCTTAAGCCGCGCGCTCCTGTCTTTTTCTCAGTGGCCTTTTTTGCTATTGCCCTTAGGGCGGCGTCTGTGAACCTCAGACGCACATTATCAAAAGATAGCAGTTTCTGATACTGTTTTATCAAGGCATTTTTAGGCTCTGTGAGTATCTTTACGAGCGCTGCCTCATCAAGCTCATCAAGGGTTGCAACAACAGGAAGCCTTCCAACAAATTCAGGTATCATGCCGTATTTTATCAGGTCTTCAGGCTCTGCGATGCTTAAGACATCACCGATTTTTATTTCCGAAGCCTTTAGAACCTTAGCGCCAAAGCCTACGGTCTTTTTACCTGTCCGCTGTTTGATTACATCATCCAGGCCGATAAATGCCCCGCCGCAGATAAAGAGTATGTTTGCTGTGTTGACCTGTATAAACTCCTGCTGTGGGTGTTTCCTTCCGCCCTGCGGAGGGACGTTTGCAATCGTGCCCTCTATAATCTTAAGCAATGCCTGCTGAACACCTTCCCCTGAGACATCTCTTGTTATTGAAGGGTTTTCTGATTTTCTGCCTATCTTGTCTATCTCGTCAATATAGACTATTCCCCTCTGTGCCCTTTCAACGTCATAGTTTGCCGCCTGAAGGAGTTTGAGTATTATATTTTCAACATCCTCTCCTACATATCCTGCCTCTGTGAGTGTTGTTGCATCTGCCATTGTGAACGGCACATCAAGAAACCTTGCGAGCGTCTGCGCAAACAGTGTCTTTCCAGTCCCTGTGGGGCCCATCAGGAGTATGTTGCTTTTTTGCAGCTCGACATCTGTTTTTGCAGGGCTGTAAATCCTCTTGTAGTGATTGTGAACTGCAACTGAAAGTATCTTTTTTGCCTTTTCCTGTCCGATAACATAGTCCTCAAGGAACTGATAGATTTCTTTTGGCGCGGGCAGTTTTGGAAGCACAGCGGTTTCGGCCGTTGGAAAAAGCTCGTCAGCCATTATCTCATTGCAGAGTTCCACGCATTCATTGCATATGTAAACAGTAGGGCCTGCAATGAGTTTTTTAACCTCAGCCTGTCCCTTGCCGCAGAATGAACATTTAAGCATGTTTTCATCTTTTTTAGACATCAAACCTCCAAAATTCAGTGTCAGTTGTCAGTGTCAGTAAATCAGTATCCAGTGTCAGTGGTTAGTGTCAGTAAGATTTGTCACTGACACAGACACTAAAAACTGAAACTGTAAGAGACTGACACTAATCACTTGCTCTTTATTGTATGTATAACCTCATCAACAATTCCGTATTCTTTTGCCTCGGCTCCTGACATGAAGAAATCCCTGTCTGTGTCAGTCTGTATTTTTTCCAGAGGCTGTCCTGTATGAGTGGCGAGTATCCTGTTAAGGGTGTCTTTTATCTTTAAGATTTCCCTTGCATGTATTTCCACGTCTGTTGCCTGTCCGTGAAATCCTCCCATGGCCTGATGAAGCAGGATCCTTGCGTTGGGAAGCGAAAACCTTTTGCCTTTGGCGCCTGCTGCAAGCAGAAGCGCTCCCATGCTTGCTGCCTGTCCGATGCAGTAAGTCGCAATATCGGATTTCACATACTGCATTGTATCGTAGATTGCAAGGCCTGAGGATACAATGCCGCCGGGGGAATTAACATAAATGTGAATATCCTTATCCGGGTCCTCAGACTGAAGGAAGAGAAGCTGTGCTATCACTGTATTTGCAACGCAGTCATCAATTGCCGTTCCAAGGAAAATTATCCTGTCCTTAAGAAGCCTTGAGTAGATATCGTAAGCCCGTTCTGTTCTTCCTGTCTGCTCAATTACAAATGGGATTATGCTCACATTATTCTCCTTTCTCTATAACTGCCCTTGAAAGCAGGAGGTCTAAGACTTTTTGTTCATGTATGTTATTTCTGAGTCCTTCCAGCGAACCGTCTCTCTGAGCGTATATCTTTATAAGGGATTCAGGCGTCATAGCAAGCTGCTGTGAAAGGTCAAGTATCTTTTCTTTAAGTTCCTCATCTGTTACGTTTACTCCTTCCTTTTCTCCGATAATAGAGAGAAGAATCATTGCCCTTACATTTTTTATGGCATCGGGCTTTAATTCGTCACGGAGGGCAGCCTCATCCTTGTCGGATTTCTTTAATGCATGAACCATTGCTGTTAGCTCCCCTTCAAGCATTGATTCAGGTATATCAAAATTATGCGAACCCGTTAGGGATTCAAGTATCGCATTTTTTTGTATTTTTTGTGTATGTTCTTTTTTTGCCTTTTCAATCCCTTCCCTCGCGCCTGCCTTCAGCGCATCGAGGTTTTCAAACCCGAGGTCTTTTGCGAGCTCGGCATCTATTGCAGGAAGGATTTTTTTCTTTACGGCCTTGACTGTATTTTTTATCAGGACTTTTTTCCCTGCAATGGCATTTGCGTGGAAATCCTGAGGGAATTGCGCCTCAACCTCAACGATGTCGCCTGCCTTTTTGCCTGTGAGGCTCTCTGAGATTTCCTTTGGCAGGCCTGTGAAGCCTACCACAAAAACCTGGTCTTTTGCAGTGGTTGTCTGGTTGTCGTATTTCATTTCATAGTCAATGGTTAATAAATCTCCAGCCTCTATCTCTTTGTCTGCAATCTCATAGGTGGCCTTGCCTTCCTGAAGCCTTTTTAATGCGTTCTCAACCTCTTCATCAGAGACAGTCACGGGAATATCTTTTGTTTTGATGCCTTCGTATTTCAGGTTTTCAATCTTCGGTCGTATCTCAAGGGTGAAAGACAGCGAAAGCGGATTATTGCGCTCGAAGTTTACTCCTCCCTCAATCTCAGGCCTTGTAACAGGCACGATAGCCGCTTCCTTTAATGCACTGTCATAAAACTCCGGGATTATTTCTTCCAAAGCCTCTGCCTCAGCGCTCTTTCCAAAGTGTTTTTCAATAATGTTCATAGGTGTTTTCCCCGGCCTGAACCCGGGTGTCTTTGCCTTCTGGCGAGCTTTTTCAAGAGAGTTTTTAATCTTTTTTTCAATAGCCTCAGACGGTATTTCTATCTTCAGGCGTTTCTTCGTTGTGCTGAGATCTTCTACTGCTTTAAGCAAATAATCCTCCTTTGGCAAATTATGTGATTCATTTAATATAAAATAATATGGAAACTTAGTCAATTTAA
>JAHILQ010000183.1 GCA_018896985.1 Nitrospinota bacterium | reverse complement strand
TATTACACTGATTATGAATACTGTCATGATAGTCAGCGGTGAAAGCTCGGGCGAGTTATACGGTTCGCTTCTTGCAAAGGCTTTAAAGGCAAAATGCCCTGAGACGCGTATAATCGGAATTGGCGGCGAGAGGATGAAAGAAGCCGGGGTGAAGATGATAGCAGGCATAGCGAGTTCATTCGGCATCTCAGAGGCAATTGCCGCTTACAAGGCGGTTAAGGCGACATTCAAAAAAGCCGTAGACGCCATAGAGAAATTTTCTCCCGATGTCATGGTTCTGATAGATTATCCTGACTTCAATATCAGGCTTGCAAAGGTTGCCAAGAAAAAGGGGATAAAGGTTCTATATTATGTAAGCCCTCAGGTGTGGGCATGGCGTAAGGGCAGAGTAAAGACAATTGCAGAGGTGTCGGACAGAATTGCGGTGATACTGCCGTTTGAAGAAGAGATTTACAGGGGCACAGGCGTTCAATGCGAGTTTGTGGGGCATCCTGTGCTTGAAGAGATAGAGTCCATGACAGAAGACAAGCCAGGCCTGCGGAAAACTTCAGGGATAAATACAGACTCTCCCGTTATTGCCTTGCTCCCCGGCAGCAGGCCGCATGAGCTAAAGAGTCTTTTGCCTGTTATGATAGATGTGGTGAGAAACTTTAAATCAGAGTTTCCTGATTGCAACTGCCGGTTCATAATGCCGGTTGCGCCTAATGTTGATATTGAAAAATACCAAGTCTATATCAGCAGGCTCAGAGATGAGGGAGTGGCAGTTGAAAAAGAGAATGCGGTTAAGGCGCTTTCCATGTCTGATATGGCTGTAATCGCGTCAGGCACAGCCACATTACAGGCTGTATTCCTTGAAACGCCGATGGTTGTGATATATAAACTCTCTCCTTTTTCGTATTTTATCGGCAGGCTTATAGTTGATGTAAAATATATTTCGCTTATAAACTTGATTTCAGGCAGAGAAGTGGTAAAGGAACTTCTTCAGTCTGAGGCAGATGCAAAAAATATTATGAGAGAGCTGAAAGAGATTATGCTGAATAAAGATTACAGAGAACAGATGATAACCCGGTTCCGGACAGCGAAAGAAATGTTTAAGGGCAGAAAGCCTTCCGAGAGAGTTGCGGAAATGGCATGTGAGATGACAGCGTGAAAGACACATGCCGACTTGTCGGCACAAAGGGGCATGACACACCATATCAATGGGTTAGAGGTATTTTCAGGTGAAAGGCATTAAAAAAATCCTTTTGCCGATGGCTCGTCTACGACCCATGGGTAGAGATGATTCTAATGCTGATTTATAGTTTTCTGTATTTTATTGTCTTAATATTTCTGCTGCCCTTCCAGTACAGGAAAAGGCCAAAAGACCTCAGGCAAAGATGGCTTAAAGAGAAATTCGGATTTTTCAACTATCCGCTTGTCTCCGCCTCCGGCGGACGTCCCTCGTTACTGATTTGGGTTCACGCAGTCTCAGTGGGCGAGGTCATAGCGTCACTCCCTTTATTGCAAAGACTCAATGACAGATACCCTTCAGTCAGTTTAGTTCTCTCAACAATCACTGACACGGGACAGAAAGTAGCGCTGGGAAAAGTCCCTGACAGGACAAAGGTGATATATCTACCCTTTGACCTCAGCTTTATACTTAAAAGGACTTTAAAAAATATACAGCCCAATCTTTTCATTACGATTGAAACAGAACTCTGGCCAAACCTGCTGATGATGTTAAAGAAGCGCAAAATCCCTGCAGTTGTAATGAACGGCAGGATATCAGATGATTCATTTAAGGGATATAAGAGGATAAAATTTTTTATGCGCAGCATTATTGATTGTGTTGACCTTTTCTGTATGCAGGATGTTGTATATGCAGAAAGGATTAAAGAACTTGGAGCTCCGGAGGATAAGATAAGAGTTCTCGGCAGTTTTAAATTTGACACCGCGCCTTCTTTGAATATTCCGGAGTGGGCTAAACTGCTTTCTCATCCTGTTATAATTGCAGGCAGCACGCACAGGGGCGAAGAAGATTTGCTTGTCTCTTCCTATATTGAGTTGGAAAAAGATTTTCCTGATTTAACCCTGATTATTGCACCACGTCATCCGGAAAGGGTTAAAGAGGTGGAAGAGCTTGTTAAGAAAAAAGGGCTTGAATATATAAAATGCTCAGAACTTACTTCCAAACTTCCGGGCTTTCGCGCTTCCGGACTTATTGTAATTCTTGATGCAGTAGGAGAGCTCGCATCAGTTTACAGTGTTTCGGATGTCGCTGTGATAGGCGGGAGTTTCATAGAGCACGGCGGGCAGAACCTGCTTGAGCCTGCATTCTGGGCAAAACCAATAATATGCGGTCCGCACATGGAGAATTTTCCTTTTGCAAAAGAGTTCTATGAAAGGGGCGCTGCAATAGAAACTGACAGTTCAGCGCTCTGCGAAAAACTAAAAGAACTGCTTCAGTCTCCCGAGAAAATGAAATCTATGGGCAACAAGGCAAAAGATTTGTACAATGAAAAGGCAGGCGCAGTTGAAAGGGCGATGAAGGAGATTGAAAGGTATCTATGACCCATGTTCTAAAAACAAAGAATTATGATAGGATTTTGCTTATACTGTCCAGTAAAAAGCGATAGATTTTAAGACGGGGTGAGCCGTGGGATTAATATGAAATTTATTGAATCCGAAACATTGGAACTAAAAAAAACCACCTCTGAGATTAAAGAGGCGATCATATCTATAGCGGCAATCCTTAATAAACATCAACACGGAGAATTATTTTTTGGAATTAAAAACAATAGTACTGTTACCGGTCAGAATGTAACGGAAAAAACAATCCGTGATGTATCAAAATCCATTGCAGACCATATTGAACCTAAAATCTATCCTCACATAGAGAAATGGGGCAGGGGTATCAAGCTTATACTCTCAAAAGAGCCGGATACCGAATTCAGCGAGGTAGGGACAAAGTTTATTACTACTTTTAAGCGGAGGAGTTATTTTGAGGGCAAGAAAGGATTAGAAAAGTCGGAGGAAAAGGGCAAAGAAAGTAAGGAGAAAAGTAAGGAGAAAAGTAAGGAGAAAATTCTCCGCCTCATGATTGAGAATTCGGCAATAACTATACAGGAGATTGCAGAAATACTCGGGATGAGCCTTGCCGGTGTCGAAAAATCTATCCGAATACTTAAACAGCAGGAACGTTTGCGCCGTATCGGTCCAGACAAGGGCGGTTACTGGGAAGTG
>JAHILQ010000182.1 GCA_018896985.1 Nitrospinota bacterium | reverse complement strand
GGGGGAAGGGTGGAGAAAATTGTGGAAAAACCAAAAAAATCGATATCCACCCTTGCTAATGCTGGTATTTATGTTTTTGAGCCCTCGATATTTGAGGCTATTGAAAACACGAGTCCATCTCCTCGTGGAGAATATGAAATTACAGATTCTATACAATTTATGATAGATTCGGGAAAAGAGGCAAGATACGTGCTCCTTGAACAATGGCAGGACATAGGATTTCCCTGGCATTTACTGGATGCTAATGAGAAAATGCTGAGAGAAGGACAAAATATAGAGTGGGAGATTAAAGGCGAAGTAGAGCCATATGCTACTTTGAAAGGAAATGCGGCTGTTGGAGAAGGTACTATCATAAGAAACGGCGCTTATATAACAGGACCTGTTGTCATAGGAAAGAACTGCGATATAGGGCCCAATTGTTATATTCGTCCTGCCACATGCATTGGCGATGATGTTAAAATAGGCAATGCTGTTGAGGTGAAAAATAGTGTAATAATGAATGGAACGAATATCGGACATCTGAGCTATGTAGGGGACAGTATTATAGGTGAAAAGTGCAATTTTGGAGCGGGAACAAAGGTTGCAAATCTGAGGCACGATGGCAGGACTGTGCTTGTGGAACTTGCAGGGAAGAAGTTCGATTCAGGCAGGAGAAAACTGGGAGTGATAATGGGCGATGATGTGCACACAGGTATAAACAGTATGATCAACGTTGGCACAACCATAGCCAGCGGGGCATTTATTAATCCAGGTGAATTTGTCAAAGGCTGGAGAAATACAAGTGACTTACTACGTACCCATGTGCTATAAGAGTGTTACAATATCTTCTTCCCGTGTTATAGAAAAATCCTTGAACTCGCCTATAAATTCAGAATTAATATTTGTAAACTCTGTGAACTCTGTGGTTTTCTTGTGTTGTGTGGCAGCATCGGCTTTTTATGGGGCGCCGGGGACTGTTGAAACATGCTTATGCTGTAATTCCCGCCCCCCTTGATATTGTCGGAAAAGTGCCTAAATTGGAACATTCCAAAATATTTCTATAACTAAACTCTCTTCTGCTCAGCAAAAACAGCAGCGCCTCCTCCCTGCGCAGCAGGCGCACATGCAAAACACCGTCGGAGACGGCGCCGTTTTTATTGAGATTGAAGCAGGCGTTACTGTGCACAGAGAGAGATATACACCTTCATTGATACGCATCCTGGTTCCGTAAGTATTAAAAATCTTCTGGCAAAAAACGCGCCCCCTTCTCCCTTGCAAGATGGAATATGTAATCGATCTTATCTCCAAAATAGATGGGTTTTGTATGCAGATGACTTCGTGACCTTTCTCAAGCGGGATGTATGCGAGACTGGCTTTTGCGACCGCGGCGGCGAATGATCCGGATATTTTGCTGAACTTTATGCTGTTTATCAGCTCTTGAAAGCAAAATGAAATGACGTTTAATCCGTCTGGTTTTCCATAATCAATCGCTTTATCTCTGGAATGTCTCTTTCCTTAACAAGAACTATATTTTCAATTCTTGCATATTCTGCCGCTTGCTCAGTAAATCCACGCCTGCTAATAAATATCAATCTTTTCGGTTTTGCAGCAAATTCTGATCTTGCGACTTTAGCCAAAAACTTTTCTATATCTTTATAGCCTGTTTCTTTCATGCGCCATTTGATTTCAAAGATATAGCTCATATTCTCCTTTATACCCACAAGGTCAAATTCGATATTATCCTTTAAATATTTATCAAGATGCATGTCAAGATGTTTTTCAAGTAAGTATTTCAATTCATATTCCTTTGCAATACCAAGTTCAGTCGAAGTTTTTTCGAACTTTTCTTCGATGTCTCTAACCATATCTTCCAACACCTTTTTCCCCGGTAGTGCATCAAACTCAACTCCTTCATACACATTCATAATCCAGTAGCGTAAAACCGGATCCCTGAAATAATAGAGTTTCGCTTCCTTTACTATCAGGTCAATATCACAAAGGCGCTCAAGCATGTTCCTTGTTGTTCCTTCTTTTCTCTTGATAGCTCGCGAAATTTCAGAGATTTTCCTGCCGTCTTCTTTAGCAAGAACCCGGATTATTGTCTTTAAAAGCGCCTCGCCGCGTACTCTGGACATGCTGCTCTC
>JAHILQ010000181.1 GCA_018896985.1 Nitrospinota bacterium | reverse complement strand
CCGAAATTATTGAAGAGAACATTCAACTCAGTTCAGGAACTCATATCAAAAGACCTGATACTTTCAGGCCATGACAGGAGCGACGGAGGATTAATCACAACAATCCTTGAGATGGCATTTTCAGGGAATTGCGGCATCGAGGTAAACCTCGATAGTGCAGAAGAGCGGAAGAGCAGAAGCGCAGAAGTTGTTAAAACATCTACTTCCGAACTTCCGAGCCTCCGAACTTCAGCGCTTGCAAGTCTTTTCTCTGAAGAACTCGGTCTTGTCATTGAATACCTGCCTGAAAAAGAAGAAGAGATAATATCACTTCTGAAAAACTCTGATGTCCCGTATCAGGTTATTGGTAAAACAACTGCCGAAAAAAGAATCAAAATAAATCTCATCACGCATCACGCATCACGCATTACTGTTTTAGATGAAGACATGAGAATTCTGAGAGGGATCTGGGAAGAGACGAGTTATCAGCTTGAAAGGCTTCAGATGAATCCTGACTGTGCAGATGAGGAGAAAAAGGTTATCTTTGACAGAAAGGGATACAATTTCAATCTCTCATTCACTCCTGAACAGACTTCTCTTGAGATTATGAAAAAGACAGGCAAGCCCTCTATTGCAATAGTCCGCGAGGAAGGAAGCAACAGTGACAGGGAGATGACATCAGTATTCTATCAGGCAGGGTTTGATGTGTGGGATACCACAATGACTGATTTCCTTGAAGGCAAGGTGAATCTTGACAGCTTCAGAGGCATTGCATTTGTAGGCGGATTCAGCTATGCAGATGTCCTTGATTCAGCAAAGGGATGGGCCGGTGTTATAAAGTTCAATAAAAATATTTACGAACAGTTTCAGAAATTTTACAACAGGCCTACACATTCAGTCTTAGCGTATGTAACGGATGTCAGCTTGCAGCATTGCTTGGATGGATTCCGTGGCAGGGGATTGAGGACAAATACCAGCCGAGGTTTATCCATAATGTCTCAGGAAGATTTGAGTCGAGATTTGCGACGGTAAAGATTTTCCCAAGCCCTTCAATAATGCTTAAGGGAATGGAAGGCTCAACACTCGGAATATGGGTTGCACACGGAGAGGGAAGGGCTTATTTCCCTAAAAAAGACATTCTCAAAAAAGTGGATAAAGATTCTCTTGCGCCTGTGCGCTATGTTGATGATGACGGAAATGTTACAGCCATCTATCCGTTCAATCCAAACGGCTCTGTAAACGGAATCGCTGCTTTATGCTCACCTGACGGAAGACACCTTGCAATAATGCCTCATCCTGAAAGGACATTCCTTAAATGGAACTGGGCATGGATGCCTGAAGAATGGAAAAAAGAACTCAAGGCATCGCCGTGGCTCAGGTTATTTCAGAATGCAAGGCAGTGGTGCGAGGGGGAATAATCTACTTAAGAAAAAGCTCCATCTGCGCGAGGCGCTCGCCCGGAAAGCTTATCGGATAGTTGTCATCAAAACATGCCGTGCAGAACTTATAAGATTCCGGGACTATGTTTTTAAGTCCGTCAAGGCTCAGATAGGCAAGCGTGTCAGCAGTTATGAATTTTTTTATCTCTTCAACACTATGTGAAGATGCAATAAGCTCCTGCCTTGTAGGTGTGTCAATGCCATAAAAACACGGCCCTACAGCAGGAGGAGAGCTTATCCTTATGTGAACCTCTTTTGCGCCGCCGCCCTCTCTAAGCATCTTCACGATCTTTTTGCTTGTTGTGCCTCTTACGATAGAGTCATCTATCACTATCACCCTTTTGCCTTCAAGAAGCTTTCTTACAGGATTGAGTTTTATCTTTACGCCGAAATGTCTTATGCTCTGTTTCGGCTCTATGAATGTTCTGCCGATGTAATGATTCCTTATGAGGCCGAAATCGAATGGAAGTTTGCTTTCTTCTGCGAATCCTATTGCAGCAGGCACACCTGAATCAGGCACTGCAATCACAAGGTCAGCGTCAATGCCTGATTCCCTTGCAAGCTGGGATCCGAATTTCTTTCTCAGCTCATTAACATTTTTCTCGCCGAAGATATAGCTGTCAGGGCGCGAAAAATATATGAACTCAAATATGCATGATGCCTGTCTCGGAGCAATCAATGGTTTCATTGACTTTAAACCGCTCTCATTGATGATAAGCAGTTCTCCGGGCTCGACATCGCGGATATATGTTGCGCCGATAAGGTCAAAGGCACAGGTCTCTGATGCTATGACGTATGCGCCGTCAACCTGTCCGAGGCTCAGGGGCCTTACGCCATACGGGTCTCTCACAGCAATCAGTTCTCTTTCCCTCAGTATCAGAAGGCTGAATGCACCGCTGACCTGCTTTAACGCCTCAATTACCCTCTCGTAAAAGTCTCCGGTCTTTGAATGCGCTATGAGGTGCACTATAACCTCGCTGTCAGATGTTGACTGGAATATTGCGCCTTCTTTTTCAAGCTCTTCTCTTATCTCTGCGGCATTCACAAGATTGCCGTTGTGAGCTATGGCCAATGGCCCCAAGGCAAAATTTGCCAGTATCGGCTGGACGTTTTTAAGAACACTGCTTCCTGCTGTTGAATAACGGTTATGGCCTATTGCGATGTGGCCGGGGAGTTTTTTCAGGCGCTTTTCGCTGAAGATGTCGGCGACAAGCCCCATTGATTTATCAAGATGAAGATGCCTGCCGTCAGATGAACAAATGCCTGCGCCTTCCTGCCCCCTGTGCTGGAGCGCATATAAGCCGAGATATGCAAGGTTGGATGCCTCGGAATGTCCGTAAACCCCGAAGACTCCGCACTCTTCATGGATGTCGTGAAACTTCATTCTTTATTTTAGCATATATAATGCGGCGATGGGGTCAGCTGCGAAGGGTCGGAAGGGCCTGAAGATAGCGCTGAGGATTTTAAAACAGGTGCTGAACCTGTTTATTTACATATATCTCCTTGTAGTTTTATCATTACAAACTGAGGAGTCCTGTTTTTAAATTGCAACGCCTTTCCCAATAGAAAACGCCTCGCCAAGATAGCCGCCGACTTTGTGGTAAGCGCGCGTCTCCGGACTAAAGAGAATCGGCTTTACTTTCGCTATATCAGGAAATCCTTTTTCATTAAGCGCAGCTTCATCAGCCTTAACATCAATGATTTCTCCGACAAACTGGGTATGCAGCCCGATTTCTACAATGTTTATTACTTTGCACTCCAGAATCAAAGGGAATTCCTTTACATAAGGGGCGTCAACCATGTCGCTTTTTAAAGGAGTAAGCCCTGTGGTAGAAAACTTGTCCGTATCTCTCCCTGAGACCATTCCAAAATAATCAGCCTCTTTGGCGTATGCCTCAGAAGGGACATTTACTGTGAATGCTTTTCGCTCAATAATGTTTCCGTAAGTATAGGTTGCTTTCCTTATGGAAATCGCGACGCATGGGGGCTTGGAACAGCAGATTCCTCCCCATGCAATAAGTCATGACGTTAGGCTTTCCAGCCTTGTCATAAGTTTCGATAACCCAGACAGGGGTCGGGTAAATCAGCGTCCTTGGGCCAAATGATTTCTTCATTTTATCCTCCTGATAATTTTTGTGATTATAAACAGATTATATCAAGGTTTTGGGTTGGATGTTAGAGAAAAGGAGGCGTGAGAGTTTAATTTTATATAGCAGGGGCAAGGTGTTATGTGAGGTTTTTAAAGCAGGCGCGGGACTTTTTTTCAGAAATGCGGGAAGTGGAGCTTGTCTAAAAACTAATAAAAATACATGGTCTGTCATGCTGAACTTGTTTCAGCATCTAATGAAATCAATGAGTTATGAGACCCTGAAATAAATTCAGGGTGACATTTAGGGAGTTTTTAGACAAGTTCAGTGTGCTATGTTTCCTACCAAATGATATTAACAAGTAACGATTACTCAGAGCAATGTAAGTTTTCAGGAAAAGAAAATTTATTATCTACAAAATAGATAAAAGCTGTAGCAATCTTTTTGCCCATTTTCTCCAGTCCTTGGTTCATTACTCTAAATGATTCGTCAAGAATTATTTGTTTTGATTTCCAATCTTCTCCGAAAGCATTTTCTACAGGCTGGAGAAACGGAAAAGTCCTTGTTAAAAGCCAACCAACCTCAGACGCTCTATTCATATACATAGCCATTCCCGTTGTGTTTGGAATGGGTTCAAGATGAAGCGGTGCTTTTCCTTTCAGCCAGTCAACTCCTACTTCAGCTAAAGTTAGTTTTGAGCCGTGAACCTCCTCATGAAAAAGTTTTTCCCAAAATTTTAACTCACTAACGATGTCAGATGGTAAACTGCTCTTTTCCCCTATCATTAAGTCGTGAACCCGTTGTTCTTCTTTTTTTCTGGTAGCAATAATTTTTATCATGTTTTCTCTGGAAACGGTATTTAATCCTGTAATACCTGCAAGCAATGAGAAATTAGTAAGTTTATGAATAATGGCCCCAAGAAAGATTGCACGATCTTTGAGGTCCCGCAATAAAGAATATCCGTCAAGTGGATATTCATTTATGAAAAGCGTATCAGCTGCTCGGAAACTTTTAAAGTTTGTTACATTCTGGAGGATGTTAACTGGATAGTTTGGAAGATTCTTAGGCCATCCATTTTCTTGAATCCATTTGATAGCTTTTTGAATCGTTTCGATATAGAAGTCAAAAAATGCGTTTATTAGAACCAAATGTCCATGGTATGTGCCTGCGATATGGATTCCGTAAGTTTTTTCGGCATCAATAATGTCAAGTAGGCGTTTGCCGACTATTCCATCAATGCTAAAAGTTTTTTCTAGTCTCTTCTGCCACTCTCCTACATCCATAGGAAAATAACGAGGGACGGGAAATAAAAAGCTCCAGCGCCCCTATTTTTGTTTATCCCCCTCTTGCCTCTCATGAAAAGCAGTATAAGATATTTGTCT
>JAHILQ010000180.1 GCA_018896985.1 Nitrospinota bacterium | reverse complement strand
AAAGTCGCTTCATTCATTGGGTGTTGAGATACTGTCAACAGGAGGCACTGCAAAGGCGCTGCGGGATGCAGGCGTTCCTGTGAAAGACGTCTCTGATTATACGGGGTTCCCTGAGATGCTTGACGGCAGGCTCAAAACACTCCATCCAAAAGTTCACGGCGGCCTTCTTTCAAGGAGGGACAACCCGAAAGACATGGAAGATATAAAAGCATACGGCATAGAACTCATAGACATGGTTGTTGTAAATCTTTATCCCTTTGAGGAGACTGTGGCAAAACCTGACGTTGCATTTGCAGAGGCAATAGAAAATATAGATATAGGCGGGCCCACAATGCTTCGTTCTGCCTCAAAAAACTTTAAGGACGTTGCGGTAGTGACCGACTATAATGACTATGGCGGCATTATTAAGGAGATGAAAGAGCTTAAGGGAGACATCAGTTACAGGACGCGGCTTGAACTTGCGAAAAAGGTCTTCAGGCTTACGTCAAGGTATGACAATGCAATCGCTGATTATTTTAAAAGTGTCAGTGTCAGTGATTAGTGTCAGAAAAAAACTGGCACTGACACTCTGACACTGTAATGGGGGAATTGATTATGAAGGTTCTTGTTATCGGCGGTGGCGGGAGAGAGCACGCTATTGTCTGGAAACTTTCTCAGAGCCGGCATACAGATAAAATATTCTGCTGTCCGGGGAATGCGGGCATTTCGGAGCTGGCGGAATGCATAAGCGGTGATGACAACAACTTTGATTCGCTTGTTGATTTTGCCAGATACGAGGGAATTGACCTGACGATTGTAGGGCCTGAGGCGCCCTTGTCAAGAGGCGTAGTTGATGTATTTGAGAAAAACGGCAGGAAGATAGTCGGGCCTAACATAAAGGCAGCGCAGCTTGAGGGAAGCAAGGTATTTGCAAAAGACCTTATGAAGCGGTACGGGATACCAACCGCAGAGTATAAGGTATTTACTTCCTATCTTCATGCAGAAGATTATGTGCGTATGAAAGGCGCTCCCATTGTCATCAAAGCAGACGGACTTGCAGCAGGGAAAGGCGTGATCGTAGCGGAAACCGTTGATGAGGCAATAGCAGGGCTTAAACTTATAATGAAAGACCGGGCATTCGGGGATGCAGGCAACAAAGTGCTTGTTGAAGAATGTATCCGGGGCGAAGAGGCATCTTTTATGGTATTCACTGATGGAAAATCAATACTTCCGATGGTAAGCGCTCAGGACCACAAGCGGATTTTTGACGGGGATAAGGGGCCCAATACCGGCGGTATGGGAGCATACAGCCCTGCCCCTGTGATTACACCTGAGCTTGAATCAATTGTGATGGGTAAGGTAATGCGCCCAATAATAAAGGGATTGCAGTCGGAGGGGATAAAATACAAGGGGATACTCTACGCAGGCCTTATGATAAAAGAAAATAAACCATACGCACTGGAGTTTAACTGCAGGCTTGGAGACCCTGAGACCCAGCCTGTTCTCACAAGGCTTAAAACAGACTTGGTGGATGTTGCCCTTGCTATAGCCGATGAAAAGTTATCAAGCGTCAATCTTGAATGGAGACCGGAGCATTCAGTCTGTGTTGTAATAGCGTCAAAGGGCTATCCGGGCGCATACGAAAAAGGCAGGGCCATAGAAGGGCTCAATGATGTCAAGAAAATGGATGATGTCTTTGTTTTTCATTCAGGCACATCATTTAATGACAATAAAATTGTAACATCGGGCGGAAGGGCGCTCGGAGTAACAGCGCTCGGCAGGGACATAAGGGATGCAAAAAATAAAGCGTATAATGCCATAGAGAAGATTCATTTCAAGGGAATGCATTACCGAAGGGATATTGCCGACAGGGCAGTAAAGAATAGTTGACAGTGTCAGTGATTCGTGTCAGTAAGGGGATGGCATCCCAGAGGGAAATTTAATGAAGGTTCATCTGGACTGTTATCCCTGTTTCCTCAGGCAGACTATTATTGCAGTCAGGCTCGGGACAAAAGACAATGAAAAAAGAGAATATGTTCTCAAAAAAATAGCGGCTGCTACTGGAGAGGTTGATACTTCAAAGACCCCTGCCCATACAACCACCTTTCTCCACAGAGAGATACGGAATCTCCTGGGAAGAGATCCGTTTAAAGACATAAAAGCAGAATACAACCAGATTGCTTTAACCCTCTACCCTTTTTTAAAAAGGCGTGTTGAGGAGAGTCCTGATCCCCTGTGGACTGCATCGCGCCTCGCAATTGCCGGCAATGTTATGGACTTTGGCATATTCACTTCCGTGGACATTGAAGGAACAGTAGAAAGGGCATTAAGAGGCCCTATAACAATTGATGATTATCCGGCATTTAAGGATGAAATCAAAAGGCATGATAAAATCCTTTATCTGCTTGACAATGCAGGCGAGATAGTCTTTGACAGGATTCTTATAGAGGCCCTTGTTTCTCACGGCAAAAAAGTAACCGCAGTTGTAAAAGGTTCGGATGTTATAAACGATTCAACCATGCAGGATGCACATGAAACGCATCTGACAGAAACCTGCCGTGTCATAGACAATGGTTCTGACGCCGTAGGAACAATACTGGAATGGACGTCAGAAAAATTCCAGAGCGATTTCGCAAACGCCTCCCTTATCATCAGCAAAGGACAGGGGAATTTTGAGACGTTAATGGGGTCTCAAAAAAGAATATTCTTCCTCTTTCAGTCCAAATGCGATGCAGTTTCAAAAGAACTGGGACTTTCTAAGGGGTCTATGCTTTTAAAAAAATCCTGACCTGCTCCCGATATTATCGGGACTGGAAAAGTTAGATAGGTCTATCTTCTTCCGCCGGGCCTTCTTTCCCTGTTGAATCCACCTCTTTCTCTTGATGGACCACTGCGGCTGCTGCGATCCCTTTCGCCCTGCGGCTTTGCTTCGTTGACCACAATGTTCCTATCAAGGAAACTGCTGTTGTTCAGCAGCTCTATTGCCTTCTGTGCCTCTTCGTCTGAGCTCATCTCAACGAAACCAAAACCTCTTGGCCTGCCTGTAGCGGCATCCGTTATCAGTTTTGTGGATGCTACTGTTCCTGCCTTTGAAAACAGTTCTTTCAGGTCATCTTCCGATGCCTGAAACGAGATATTCCCTACATAAAGTCTATTACCCATGCTTCCTCCCAAAAATAAAATCCCAGAGCTGATGCCCTGGGTGATGCTTGTATATTACCTGACTCAATATCATATAATAACAGAATATGGCTAAACTAAATATGCCAGTAATTGCAATCTTTGTCAAGAGAAAATTATAATGCGGCCATTTTAGTGTAGTGTCCCTAACACTTCTTTACATTATTTTTAGCCGTCATACCGCACTTGATGCGGTATCCAGTCTTTATTTTTCTGGATTCCTGCTTGCCTACTTCGCCGAAGTTCATCCTTCGTAGTACTACGGAGAATGGATGGCTACGAAGACGAAGGCTGAATCGCAGAAATGACAAAATTGTGCAAACTTATCTATGAGATAGGACTTTAACTCCTGAATCTGTTAATCTCGCCATCTAAAGTTCCTACTGCATCACCGAGCAAAGAAGATTCCTTTGTCATTTCTTTGGCAAGCCCGAGGTTATCCTTTGCAATATCTGTTATAGCCTCTATGCGTTTGGTTATGGCAACGCTTCCTGCCTTCATGTCCTCCATTGCCTTTGCCTGTTCCGCAGTCGCTTTTTCTATGAAGGCGGTCTGAGAGGCTGATGCTGTGGAAGTTTCAAGGATAAATTTAAGGGCAGGGCATTTTAAAAAGGGCATGTTATCAAGAAGGAAGATATAACCCATCTGCAGAAACTCGGCAAGGATAACTTGTTTTAAATATTCGTCCTGACGATATGCATGAAGATGAAGCAGCTTATGCTCTGGCGAAGGCTCTTATGGGTAATGGAGTGGCGATAGAGGGAGAACCCAAGGAGGGCAAGATTAATATAATTGCTGAAAGAGACGGGCTTTTGAAGGTTGATAAAAATACCCTCACACAGTTTAATATGCTCGGAGACGTGATGTGCGCAACTCTCCATAGCAATACAGTGGTCAGAAAAGGACAGATTGTTGGAGGAACGAGAGCAATACCGCTTGTGGTTAAAAAGAGTATAGTTGAGGAAGCAGTTGAAATTGCTAATAGAGTCAAGAGTCAGGACAAAAATCCCCCTTAATCCCCCTTTAATAAAGGGGGAGGAAAAGGAATCCCCCCTATCCCTGTTTTGGGAATTCCTGCCTGTGGTATGTATCATAAGACTACAATCTTTGATTTAATTCTCCCAAGGGCGCTTGCCGGAGAAACAATCGGGAGAAAAGAACTGGCAGAGCTTGGACATGGAGGGTTATGCCTTAACTGCAAGAAATGCGCTTATTCTCGCTTATTCTGTGTGTCCTTTCGGGAAGTGAGGGTTATGCATTTTCTCTCTTTATATTCTCAAGATATTCTTCCCATTCCATAGGCAGCATATGCTTCTTTTTACTGTTACACTCCTTGCAGGAGGGGACCATATTCCCCTTTGTTGATTTTCCTCCGCGGATAATGGGGACGATGTGGTCCATTGTGAGTTCTTTAGGGCTGAATTTTTTGTTGCAGTAATAACATCTGCCTTCCGAACATTTTCTTTTCCACCACTGGGATTTTCTGAGTTCACGGGCTTTTGCCCGTTCCCTCTTAATCTCCTCCTCTGTTACATGGGAAATAAAAAATTCCATTTCAGTTTTTGATTTCGCTCCAGAGCACGCTCTGGTTCCTTCCATTGTGCTTTGCATAGTAAAGCGCCTGGTCAGCCTTCTCAATGAGTTCTTCCTTGAGCACGAAATCTCCTGAGGGATGTCCGTAGGTGTCGTTTATTTTTTTTAAAGAAGTCAATGTCTGCCAGGAGCAGAGAACTGGGTTCCGAGTATCTGCTTAATTTTTTAAGTTCTTCGGAAAGCTTTTCAGCAATCACGTTTAACCGGAGTAAAATTTTTTTTGTTTTTAAGGCATTCGGCAATAATGCCTTTACCGGTAACAAGGATACTCTTTTTTATCCAGGAAGCCATGCCCCTCTTTATCTCCTCTTCCCTGAAGAATTTTTTGTATAGCACTTCCCACTCAGGACTCCCCTCGGATAATTTTCTTGAAAAGGATTGCAGTTTTTTTCTCACAGCTGAATCTATATTTTCGCCTACCTTTAATTCATTAACGATGATGCGTTTAATCTCGCGCCTTATTTTCCCCTCTTCATCGTTAAGATCAATTAAATTTCTGTCTATAAGTCCCTTGAGAAGCACATGTGTAAGGTGTGTTATCTTTTCCTCAGAAAGCATCATAGAATGAGATTTCTCTCTTTCACGATCTTTTGTTTGGTCAGCTCAAAGAGTTTCCTGTAGTCAACTTTGCCGCGCTCTATCTCCGAGTTATGCTTCCTGAGCATTTCTCTTACCTCTTCGTTAACCCTGTCTTCTGCCAGAAGCTCATCCATGATGAGTTTCTCTGTATTGGTTAGTAACTGATCTATCGGGATGCGCGGAGTGATAAGCTGCTTTGAAATAATGCCGTCTACGACCTTTTTAGTTATCAGAGACACCCATGTTTTGGGGATTCTCATGTCCTATTTTTCCACGAACGAAAGAAGCGCTATATTCCGGGCTCTTTTTATGGCCTCGGTCAGGCTTCTCTGATGTTTTGCGCATGCCCCTGTCATCCGCCGTGGAAGAATTTTGCCCTTGTCTGTGAGGTAATACCTCAGAATCCTGGTATCTTTGTAGTCTATGAACTCTGCTTTTTCCGAGCAGAATCTGCAGAATTTTTTCTTTTGCATTCTTTTCTGCTGCAAAATTTTCTCCTTTCTATATACTATGTTAAAACGGTTCTAAGTCTGTTGTTTCTTCAGGCGGAGCAATATCCTCGGCGCTGTCTGCGGCTCGTGGAGCGGACTCTCCTGTCTCTCCGGCGCCGGGTTTCTTTGACAGAAATCTGACTGAACTTGCAACGACCTCCATCCTGCTATGCTTCTGCCCATCCTTCTCCCAGCTTCTTTCCTGGAGCCTGCCTTCAACAAGCACAGATCTGCCTTTGCTAAGGTACTGACCCGCGCTTTCAGCCTGCTTGCCGAAGACAACTACACCAATGAAGAGAGTCTCATCTTTGAGTTCGCCTTGCTGTTTTATTTTTGAGTTGACAGCGATTCTGAATGATGCGACTGCTGTGCCCTGCGGCGTATATCTGAGTTCAGGGTCTTTTGTCAGATTTCCTATTAATATTATTTTATTGAACACGGGCTATGCCTCGCTTTTTTGCTCTGTTTTTTCATCCCGAGCATCTCGGGACGCAGTTACTTCCACAGAAGATGACTTCAATGCTGCCTCTGCCTGTTTCTTTTCCAGTTTAATGACCATGTATTTCACCACAGGGTCAAAGACTTTATAATAGTCTTCAAGTTTTTTTATCGCTGCTGAGGGCGACCTAAAGACAATGAGAAGATAAAAGCCTTTTTTCTGCTTCTTAATTTCATAGGCGAGTTTCCTTCTGCCCCACACGTCAGTCTTCAATATTTCTCCGCCGGAATTTGTTATGAGGTCTTTTATCTTGTCTGAGGCTGTCTCAATCTCTTCGTCGCCGAGAGACGCATTTAGGATTACGATGTTTTCATAGATGTTCATAAGAACACCTCCTTATGGATTTATCCCGACGCTTCGGGATTTGCAGCCCTGTCCTCTAAGGAAGAGCAAGGAGTTGTTATTTATACCATAGAAGGCAAAATAAAATCAACCCGATCTGATAGTTAAGGAGGTTGCGGCTGGATTAAGGCAGGATTCACGGGTCTGTCAGAATAGGGGCTGAAGTCTCTCGGAGCGGATAGCCCCGCATGGGAATTTGCAAAAACTTTAATATATAGTGCTAACATCTGCAGTGTTACAGAGGTAGTTTAATATTGCCGAAAGACAGCTGCAGCCTCCTTATGAATTCAGGAGTTCCCTGAGTTCTTTCCCAACCTTGAAGTGGAGCACCCTCTTGGAAGGCACGTCAACGCTTGCGCCTGTCTTGGGGTTTCTTGCCTTTCTCGGATTCCTTGTCTTTAGCCTGAAATTCCCGAAGCCCCTTATCTCTATCTTTTCTCCCCTCTGAAGCGCTTCTTTTATACTGTCAAAAACCGTTTCCATTACTATCTCTGTCTGTTTCCTTGTAAGTCCTTCAACTTTTTCAGATACTTTGTCTACAAGAACTGATCTTGTCATAAAACCTCCTCTAAGAAAATTCAAAATTCAAAATTCACGAATCCTATATTTTTGATTTTGCCGTTTATTTTTACTTTTTAAAATACATTGACCAGTGTTATAAAATCAAGCCTTTTTCTTCCTGCTCTCCTCGGTGAGTCCCGACTTGTCGGGATTGTTTTCTGCCCATACCTCTATTGCGAGTTCAGGACACATCTGGGCGCATAACGCACATCCCGTGCATTTTTCCATGTGTTCAGGATGAGCAGTGAAATATCCCATTTTATTGAATTGTTTTTCGATTACTATAACGCCTTTAGGACAGGACATCACACAGTATTTACAGCCTTTGCACAATTGTTTGTCTATTACGATTTTCCCTTT
>JAHILQ010000179.1 GCA_018896985.1 Nitrospinota bacterium | reverse complement strand
GCGTATTATTTCGTAAGCCCTTTCAGTATCTCAAAAAACTTTGGAAACGATATATTCACTGCCGAGGTGCCTTTAATTGTTGTTGTTCCCTTCGCGATCAATGCTGCAACTGAAAATGCCATTGCTATCCTGTGGTCTCCGCAGCTGTTTATAGATGCGCCTTTAAGATTTGCATTGCCTTTGATGCTTATTCCATCGCTGAGTTCCTCTGCTTCTACGCCCATCTTCCTCATCTCGGTTGCCATTGCCTTTATCCTGTCAGATTCCTTTACCCTGAGTTCTTCAGCGCCCCGTATAGTGGTCACACCATCTGCCTGCGTTGCTGCAATGCAGAGTATCGGGAACTCATCAATGAGAGCAGGGATCTGTTCCTTTGTTATATTTATAGCCTTTAAGCCTTTACCGCCTTTGCAGTGTATGTCAGCAACAGGTTCGTCTGCAAAAAGTGACGAGTTAAGAGAAACATCTCTTATATTAGTTAATTCGATCTCTGCCCCCATTGATTTAAGGACATCAAGCAGCCCTGTTCTTGTAGGATTTATGCCAACGCCTTTTATAGTTATATCGGAGTCAGGTATCAGCAGTGCAGCGACAATAAAAAATGCCGCAGATGAAAAATCGCCGGGCACATCCATATCTTTTGCCTTCAGTTCCTGTCCGCCTTTAATCTTTATTTTGAGCCCTTCAATGTCAATCCTGGCTCCATAGGATGACAGCATCCGCTCCGTATGGTCACGGGATTTTATCGGCTCCGATATCTCTGTTTCTCCGTCTGCATAGAGACCTGCAAGAAGCAGCGCTGATTTGACCTGCGCGCTTGCAACAGGCATGTCATATTTTATTGCCTTGAGTTTTCTGCCCCTTACCGCTATTGGAGGATACCTGTCATTATCTCTTGCCATTATGTCAGCGCCCATCTGCCTCAAGGGTGTTATGACCCTTCCCATAGGTCTTGACCTTAAGGAACTGTCGCCTGTGAGTACAGAAAGGAACGGATTGCCTGAAAGGACTCCTGATAGAAGTCTTATTGTTGTTCCGGAGTTGCCGCAGTCGATTACATCTTCAGGTTCTTGTAACCCGTGAATGCCGTTGCTGTGAATTACCAGATCAGTAGAGCAGTAGTGCAGTAGAGCAGTAGTATCTTTTCCTTTAGACTGCTGCTCTGCTGCTCTGCTGCTCTGTTGCTCTATGTCTACTCCCAGCATTTTCATGGCATTCATTGTGCTCATTGTATCTTCAGCCCTGAGAAAATTCCTGACAATGCTTTTGCCTTTTGCTAAAGACGAGAGGAAAACTGCCCTGTGAGATATGGATTTATCAGGAGGAGGAATGATTTCGCCTTTTAATCTTTTTGCCTTTCTTAATTCAATACTATCTGACATCTTCCCTCAGCGCCTTGGCTTTTTTAAATTCCTTTTCAATAGCCTCAGAATCTGATTTCTTTAAGTAACCGCTGAGGCTGTCGAGATTTTTTTTAAAAAGCTCTATGAACTCAAGAATATTCTCTCTGTTCATCAGGGATATATCGCGCCATAATTCAGGGGAACTCAATGCAATCCGGGTTGTGTCTTTAAACCCCTGGCCTGCAAATTTAAGATAAGAGTTGTTTGCATCAGCCACTGTATTGACGATTGCATAGGCAATAATATGGGGGAGGTGGCTTACGGCAGCGTATATCCTGTCATGCTCCTCTGCATCCATAGCAGAAACTGCTGCGCCGAGCGACTCCCACAAGCCGGTGATTTTTTTCAGGACGGTCTTATCAGTTTTTTCTGTCGGTGTTAATATGCATCTTGCGCCTGAAAATAAATCCGCTGTTGCTGTGTCTATTCCTGTTCTGTCGCTTCCTGCTATCGGGTGCCCGCCTACGAAACTTACACCTTCAGGCATCAGGGCTTCCATATCCCTGACAAGTTTTCCTTTGATGCTTCCGACATCTGTTACAATTGCGCCCTTTTTAAATGAGCCGTTTATCTTTTTTGCTGTGTCTGTAAAACAGCCCACAGGAATAGCGAATAAAACGAGGTCAGAGTCAGCGCATGCCTTTGATGCGTCAACCTCAAAAGAATCAATTATTTTCATCTCCGTTGCTTTTTTGAGGTTGTTTTCTTTTCTACCGCAGCCTATGATGTGACTGCATAGCCCTCTTTTCTTCATGGCAAGGGCAAATGATGCCCCGATTAAACCTACGCCGAGAATAGTGACTTTATTGAAAATCGGTTTTGTCATAGAAATTAAAATAAAATTCCATAATTTTGAATTTTTAATTTTGTCCCGAATAAATCGGGATGAATTTTAGAATCATATCTCTCTTCCAACAGCCTTGGCTATCAGTTTTAATTCAGACATCAATTTTTTGAATGCATCGGGTTTTAATGACTGCTCTCCGTCTGACATTGCATTCTCAGGGTTCGTATGAACTTCTATGAGAAGGCCATCTGCTCCGACTGCAACAGCAGCCTTTGCCATAGGAGCAACCAGATCCCATTTGCCGACGCCGTGGCTCGGGTCAACTACAACAGGCAGATGCGTTTTTTGTTTCAGTACAGGCACAGCGCTGAGGTCAAGGGTGTTTCTTGTTGCCGTTTCAAATGTCCTTATGCCTCTTTCGCATAGTATAACTTCCTGATTGCCCTTTGACATTACATACTCTGCTGCCATAAGCCATTCCTTGATTGTGGCTGAAAGCCCTCTCTTGAGAAGAACCGGTTTATTGCACATTCCGACCTCAAGGAGCAGCCTGAAATTCTGCATATTCCTTGCACCTATCTGAATTATGTCTGTATATTGCAGTATTGTCTCTAGATCTCTTGGATCCATTATCTCTGTGACAACAGGCAGCCCTGTTTTCCTGCTCGCCTCGGCAAGGTACTGAAGCCCTTCCTCTCCAAGGCCCTGAAATGAATAGGGCGATGTCCTTGGTTTATAAGCGCCTCCTCTTATAAACGAAGCCCCTGCTGCTTTAACCTTCTCGGCTATGTTTATCATTATGGTTCTGTTTTCAACAGCACACGGCCCTGCAATAACAGGTATTTTTTTGCCTCCGATAACTTTCCCTTTGACTTTTATTATCGTGTTCTGGGACTTGAAATCCCTGCTTGCAAGTTTATACGGTTTGAGGATTCTCACCACATCCTCAACACCTTTCATAACCCGAACAGCATTCTCTTCTTCCTCTGTTATCCTTGATGTATCGCCTATGACGCCTATAACTGTTTTTTCGGTGCCTCTTGAGATAGTTGCCTTCAGCCCTTTGCCTTCAAGTTTTTTGAGCAGGTGGGTGATGTTTTTTTCAGTAGCCTTCCGGTTTAAAACTATTATGTCCATTTATTCCTCCAATCTATTAGTGCCGGTGTCAGTTATCAGTGTCAGTATGTCCTATTTTTAAGACTGGCACTAAGCACTGACACTAATCACTTTCTTAAGTGCTTTTATAAATCTCTTGTTTTCATCAGGCAGACCTATGGTCACCCGTATTGCATCAGTCCCCATGGGCCTGACAATAACTCCATTATGAAGAAGTTTTTTATAAATATTCATTGAATCGGCAACAGGCATATAGATGAAATTTGCCTCTGTGGGCACATATTTTATCCCAAGCGAAGAGAGTTCTTTGTAGAGATATTTTTTGCCTCTGTTGTTTATCTCTCTTGATTTTTTGATATGGCCTTTGTCCTTTAATGCCTCTATTGCGGCTTTTTGCGCAACTGAGTTTGTGTTGAACGGCGCGCACACCTTATTCATTTCAGTAATTATTTCCTGCTGTGCAATGCCGTAGCCGATCCTGAGTCCTGCAAGTCCGTAAATCTTGGAGAATGTCCTAAGAATTAATATATCCCTCTTGCCCCTGAAGTATTTAAAGCTGTCGGCGTATCCGGTATCTGTAACATATTCATAGTATGCCTCATCAACAACTACAAGTATGCCGTCCCTGATTTTTCTCATCAACCTGTCAAATTCTTCCTTTGTATTCATTGTGCCTGTCGGATTATTCGGATTTGCTATAAACAGCATCTTTGTCTTTGGTGTCACAGCGCTCAGCATTGCGTCAAGGTCATGCTTGTAATCCCTGAGCGGCACGTGAATTGCCTTTCCGCCTGCTGCCTGAACAGCCATAGAGTAAACAACGAAAGAAGGGTGTGCCATAACAGCCTCATCACCCGGAGCTAAGAATGTCCTTGCCGCGATGTCAATAAGCTCGTTTGAGCCATTTCCGAGAATTATGTTCTCAGGAGTAATATTATAAGTAATCCCCCCCTGCCCCCCTTTATTAAAGGGGGGTGAGGGGGGATTTTTTGAAAGCATTTCCGCCAGTGCATTTTTGAGATAATACCCGTTTCCATCAGGGTATCTGTTCAGTGTTTTTTTTAGCCCTGCTGTTATTGCCCTGATAGCCGCAGGAGAAGGGCCTGCAGGGTTTTCATTTGAGGCAAGCTTTATCGAGTTTCTTATCCCGAGTTCCCTTTCAAGCTCTTCAATGGGTTTGCCTGGGATGTATGGACTGAGCGCACTGATATGTTCCGGAGCCTTTATCACTACTGGCCACCGTGCGGATAAGAGCCAAGGAATTTAAGATAGAGACAGCCCTCTTTTATGCCCTCTATGGCTTTTCTGACTTTTTTATCCTCTATATGTCCTTCCATATCCACAAAGAATATGTATTCCCATGCCTTTCTTCTGGAAGGCCTTGATTCCAGTTTCGTAAGATTTATCTTCGCCTTCTTAATTGGTTGAAGGATATCGTAAAGGGCGCCTGGTTTATCCTTAATAGAGAACATAATTGATGTCTTGTCTTTTCCTGTTTTCGGGGCGATATTTTTTGAGATTATAAGGAACCTTGTGTAGTTGTGCTTATTGTCTTCTATGCTTCTTTCTACAAAATTCAGATTATATATCTTTGCAGCGACTTCGCTTGCGATTGCGGATGATGACTGATCTTTTGATGCAAGTTCTGCAGCTTTTGCTGTGCTTGTAGCTTCAACTATCTCTACATTCGGGAGATTCCTTTCAAGCCAGCCCCTGCACTGTGCTGTCGGCTGCGGATGTGAATATATTTTTTTAATGTCCTTTTTGTTGCCTGTCAAAGAAAGCAGATTATGCGATACCTCAAGCATAATCTCGGCTGTTATCTTGAGGTCATAATCCATGAACATATCAAGGGTGTAACTGACTACTCCTTCTGTGGAGTTTTCTATTGGCACAACGCCGAATTCTGCTTTTCCTGAATCAACCGCTTCAAATACGCTTTTTATGCTCTCAACAGGCACAAAGTCTGCTGAAGAGCCGAAATGCCTTAACGCTGCAAGGTGTGTGAATGTTGCAACAGGGCCAAAATAGGCAACCTTTAAATGTTCTTCAAGCGATAAAGATGCTGAAAGTATCTCTCTGTAAATGGACTTTAACGCATCATTGGGAAAAGGCCCTTTATTCATGGATGTCAGTCTTTCAAGTATCTGCCGCTCACGCTCAGGAGAGTAAAACTTTGACTTATTGTTGCGCTTTATGTTTGCAATCTCAAGTACAATCCGTGAGCGTTTATTGAGAAGTTTAAGCATCTCTTCGTCAACAGCATCAATCTCATTTCTTAGCTTTTCAATCTCTCCCATAAGTCTCCTGCTGAAAAATCGCTCTGAATAGAAGTAATTTTACTAATTTCCCCCTTGTTTTTGCAAGGTTTTGTTATAACTTTGCCTATCTTCGCACTATAAAAATTCAATATGATTCTCCATGTCTTCTTCAGTCAAAACATTTGCTATCAATTCGACGCCTCTGATGCATTGGCCTATAGAAACATTCTTCGAATGTGAAAATATTATACCGTTGTGATTAGTGCTGATTGCTATTATCAGAAAGTCAACATCATGCGTCAGAATTACGGTTTTTAGTTCTGAGGCTTTCTTTATATGGAATTCATCAGACTTGCCGGAATGCCCAAGTTCTTTTGCTGAAAATACCTCTATGCCACGCCTCCGCAAACCCTCTATCACAGAGCGCTCGATGTTCTCATCGGCATAGATTTTCATCCGATTTTTGCTTTAAGTTTGGAAGGGAACTGCTTCTTCAGGGAAGCGAGGAAAGATTGATCTTCCCGATATTTTCTATCAAATATCTCTTTGTGTTCATAATAATAAGACAGCGCATCGTGAACCTGTTCAAGTTTAAGCTGGGGATATTCATCGACAATACTGTCAGCGCTCCAGCCCATGAATTCATATTTGATAACAATATCCATCACCTTTATACGTGTTCCGCTGATAACAGGCTGCCCGCCTGCAATCTTAGGGTCTATGGAGATATAGGGATGTTTTGTCTTTCTTTCTGCAACAGGCATCATCACACCTCCTTTTGATTGATTATAGCATAAAGGGGAAGGGGGTTAAATGAAGGCAGGGCGGGGTTATTAATATTTCCGGAAGAGCCAAAATCATCCGGTCTCTATTGCCTGAAATGTTTATTTGCAAAACGCGACACCAATAGTCAATTCATTAATATTTCTTCAACCGTATTAATCGCTTTCTGCAAAATATCAGGATGGATTCTGAAATCCTCAGCCTTCATTTTTTCAAACAGAGATTTTGCCTCCGTCTTATCTATTATTCTGTCCTTCACTGCCTTTAAAATAATACCTATTGTACCGGCAACGGTAAATCCTTCTTCTTTTGCAGCTTTTCTTACCTTTTTCTCATTGGATAGAAATAAGGTTGCCTTCAACTCCTCTCCAAGAGCTTTTACATGGGCTTCTCCAATATGGATATTATGCCTCTTTACAATATCTTCTGCCTTGCCCTTAGATGTTGCAAATACCTTTAGGAACGAATTGAAAGCCTTTTGTAATTCCGGATTTTCTTTAATAAGGAGTTCTAATTTTACATACTCGGGGATAGCTACTTCTCTGTAAAGAGATCGAAGGAGAGAGAGTTTTTCGAGTTTTAAAAGGTGGATCAAAACGTCGGCATCACTAACTACGCGCATAGGATATATCTTCGTCAAGCTCTTCCGTGCCGTAGTTTATGTATGTTTTTCTTTTCGCAAGTATGTCAAGCATATCATCCAAACCGACGTTCAACATCTCAGCAGCCTGCCTGAGAGTAAATAAACCCTCCCTGTACAACTCAACTACAAGGGTCTCGTTTATATACTTGTCGTAAGGCTTCTTTATATGCTCAGTTATTTTTTCAGGTATTTTGACCGATATTTCCATTGGATGCCTCCTTTTGATTGATTATAGCATAAAAAGACAATGCAGATTTCAGGGCGTTTAAAACAGCAAATACAGCTTGTTATTCCAATTGCAACGTCTTCTTTAGCTTTTCTTTTACAGTATCAAAAATATCTTTCCGCAGATTACCCAATACTTTTTTAACTATAGAGTTATGAATAACTGCAATTTTTTCTGTCTTTATGGTTGACTTCTTTTTTAGTCCTGTCGCTGTGAAATATTCTGCTGTTTCGTTGATGACAAACCACGAATCCTGAATTGCCTCTGGAATTTTTGAAAAGATTCCAAGAATTATTATGTCCTCTCCTTTTGCTGTTATAACTATGGCTGGCCTTACCTTGGAGGATACAAGGTCTGTGAAAGGGAAGTTAACGAGTACAATATCGCCCGGCTTATATGGCACTGTAAATGTCTTCTTCCTTATCTTCCCACTCAGGGAATGAGGTCTGGGCAACACTCATCATCATATGGGTTTCAAGATACTCGTGGATTTCATGATCTAATTTCAGTATTTGTTCTGCGGTCATCTGCGGAAGAAGTTTTTTTATTTCCTCAGTTGTTACATCGATAGTGACTTTAGGCATCTCTACCTCCTTTTGATTGATTATAGCATAAAGATTGCGAAGCAAAATTCAAAATTCAATATTTAAGATTCAATACTCAATTTTTGATTTTTAAATTGTGAATCTTGAATTTATTTTCCTTCATAGAATTCCCGCACTACTTTCTGCGTTTCATCACGAAAACTCTTATATTCTTTTTTGAACTTCTCACCTTTAAGTTGTGAGCCTTTCAGATACTGGATCAAACCTGAAAGCTGGCCTGAAATATCTACGCAGAGTTCTTTCCCTTTTTGAAAGTCTCCTTTTGTTATATAACCCAAGTCCAGAGAAACATAGAGCTGTGTTCTGACCTCTCCTGCGGAGCCCTTTGCAATATAGAGGAATTGTAAAAATTCTGTATTTGAGCCTCTTTCGAAACCTTCTGCAATATTCGACATGACAGATACCGCAGCCCTTCTTATTTGATCAGTCAGGCCAAAGTCTTTGGAAAATTCCTTGTTTTTTGTGACATTGTAGATGAAATTGACAAGCTCTCTCGCCTTCTTCCATACATCAATCTCCTCAAATGACCTCCTCCTCAAATGACCTCGCCATGTTATCCTCCTTTTCTTAAATCTTGAATTTTTAATTTTTTTGAATATTAAATTATCTTTTTTATTGTTTTGAATCTTAAATCTTTAATTTTCTTGAATTTTGAATGTTGAATTTTAAATCTATTTTGAGCCTTGAATTATCTTTTTTAGCTTATTTAAGTTTTTGAATCTTAAATTTTCAATTTTGAATTATCTTCTTTTCATCTTCCGTCACCCCATAAAGCCCATATAAAATCTCATCAATCTTTTCGTCCGTTATCGCTATCTCACGCTCTATCTTTTCACGCTCGGCAGAGGGCGGGAGGGAGTTTTTCTTTAGCAAAGGGCAAGCATGTCATTACAATAAATTTTGAGACTTAGTGCGTACTTCGGTAAGCGTAGAAAGTGAATCCTTTATCTTTGTAAGAATATCTGGCTTTACCCTGCCAAATGTTTTTATGACAATTGACTTGTTGAGGGTATAAATCTTGTCAACTCGTATCATACTTGTAACCTTCAACATGCCATCCTCTAAATCATCACCGGTCAACGTAACTGAGAATTCTCGCGGTTCAACATTCGAGGTAAGGGCAACCACTACGATGTCTTCGTTAGAGTTATTATAAGTGTCAGAAGAAATTATAATGGTCGGTCGCTTTTTCTGAGAGGTTAAATCTGTAAATGGTATCGGGATAAGGACAATGTCCCTCTGCTTAAGCATTGTTCCAGATAGCGTCGTCTATTGGATTGTCCCAAAATTTCAAACTGCTCTCTGCTGCTTGCATCATTTCAGAAAATTCCTCGTCTGGAAGTATTATCACCTCAACTTTTGCTCCCTTTGGAAAGGGAAGCCTTGGCAATTCAATCATGCCGTTTTCCTTTACAACAGAATGGTATTTAACTGCATTCATCTCTGCCTCCTTTTGATTGATTATAGCATAGAAGACTGGAAGGGCTATTAGGCGGCATTAGGGAATAGAACAAAGAAATCTTAATACAAAGAAGAAATGAGGGAATATGGGAAGTGTCCCTATGTTTTTTGTTATGTTTTTTGTGGCTGCCTCTCTGTGAATGAATTGAAAATCCAAGTCTTGAGAGGATTGTTAATACCTCTTTTCCGGATAGCCGTTTCAGTTAACGCCTCCTTCACCTTTATGTTCTTATTTTACCCCAATTTTCTATAAACCTAAATTGAGCGATTCTTCTTTAAAAGCATCTGTTCTGACAGGCGGGACGCCTGTCCTACTGAAATTAATCTATCACCCAACCGGTAGGACAGCCGTCTCGGCTGTCTTGAATTTAATCAAAAAATCGCTCAATTTAGGATAAAATTATCCGCTCTCTATTATATGAGGTGTTTATTTGCAAGACGCGACACCGATGGTCATAGATTCACCTAATGATTCACTTTAAAGGTTGGGGCAAGATGAGAAAGTGGGAAAAAGGGACATTGCCCGGAATCACAATCAGAGACATACATAAAAAGGGTTAGATTTTGTTTGTCCATTTTGTTACACAGTTTTTACCTGCCTTCTTACTCACATACATAGCATCATCTGCTTTTTTTAGCAGTTCTATGCTGTCTGTGCCGTCTTCAGGAAATGATGAGATGCCTGCACTGAATGTAATGCGAACATCTTTATTTCTTCCGGTGAATTTATGTTTACTGACAACCTCTCTCAGTTTATTTGCTACCCTTAACGCTCCGTTCTTACCTGTATGAGGCGCAATAATAATAAATTCTTCACCTCCAAACCTGCCTGCAATATCGGTCTTCCTGCTATGTCCTTTTAGAACCCCTGCAAAATCACTGAGCAATTTATCTCCGAAGAGATGCCCATTGGTGTCATTGAACTTTTTAAAATCATCTATATCTAAAAACATAATACCCGTCTCATACCCGTGTCTAAGGGATAATTTTATTTCTGTCTCAAACACCTGAAGTAGAAACTTTTTATTATATAGTCCTGTTAATGAATCATATATGGCCTGGTTTTTAAGCTCTCCAATAGCCCGTGCCTTCTCAACTGTCTCAGAGGCCTGGGCTGCAAATATATTCAGCAGAAGCATGTCATGTTCTGTAAATGCCTCTGCCTTCTTTCTATAAACGGTTATACATCCTATAGCGCATTCCCGTGTTTTTAAAGGCACGCTCATTACAGCCTTTATTCCTTCGAGCTTAGCAAGTTCTTTGTGAACACAACGACCTACCTTTGTTACATTAACAGTAGAAAATGGTTTCTCCTCAAGGACAACCATCCCTGTGATGCCTTCTCCGAGTGCTATTGGTGGCTGTGAGAGGAATCCGTTAGAAAGCCCCCACCCCTTAACTATTTCCAGTTTCCCGCTATCTATATCAAAAACCCTTATGGTAGCTGCCTCTGCTCTTGTAAGCTGTACAGCAGTTTTTACAATATGTTCAAATACATCAGCCAAACCATCAAATGCCACTATCCTTTCCGTGATAAAAAAGATTCGGTTAAGGATGTCTTCATTTATTTTTATTTCTGGTTTTATTTCTGGCGCAACCATTGGCCCCTCCTACTAAGAATTTGTGTTATAGATTATAGCGTATCATATATTCCGAGAAAGATACACGGACCGGGACAAGCGCAGAAGCGCGAAGGCTGGAAGATCGGAAGTGCAATAGTGCGGAAGCGGAATAGCGGGGAAAATAGGAAGCGTTGTTAAGGCATTATCCTACCTTTTCGGTAAGCCACTCCTCAATCAATACGTCTTCGCTCTTATAGAGTCTTTTCGCCTTGCTCCTGATTTTCTTAAACAGCTCGGTATCGAGGCCGACATATTTCTTCTTTTTGAGGCTGAACTTGATATCTGTTATTTCTTTTACATCACCGGTTTCAAACAGATCGTGCTCGTCAAAAAAATCGCTCGCCTCTGCTATGGTCATTGATTTTGCCTTACTTTTTTTCATATCTCAGTCTCTCCCTCCTGTTCATATCCCTCGTATTGTCAAAACTTTTTAAGCAAAAATGCTTAAAGATATTTATTTTCAACGTCTTATGTATATTTTGCTTGCCTCCCCCCTTTTTCAGTAGGACAGGCGTCTCGCCTGACAATAAAATGCATTAGCCTTAATTGGATTGTTTGCTATATAGTTAATCTTCTCTAAAAATTCATCCTCGCTTCTTATAACCCTATCATGACTTTCATCTTGCCAAACTTTGCCCATTCTGTTTAACATTCTGTTAATCTCATGTGCGGTGAAGCTTTTTATGCTGTGCATTATCTTAGACAATGTATCGGTTGGATTTATTATTATGTGAACATGGTCATCTAAAGCCACAGCAGCATAAAGCTCATATTTCTTGCCGTCTAAAAAGCGAAGGGCATGGAAAACACAATCTTTCTGTGATGATTGTAATATCAGCCTGTTATGGGCTGCAAAAGTTATAAAGCAATAACCAACAGACAACTGATAATGAGGTAGATGTCGTCTCCATGAATGTTCTGACAGGCGAGACGCCTGTCCTACTGATTGATTTTCATTTTTCATGTTATCTTCCCATTTTTTTCATGAAACTTTTGACATTACCAAAAAAGGCAAGTGGAATTAGATAGTTAGCAGAATTTCACAGTCATGTTTTTTATGATTTTTTGACTGAATTTTTCTTAAACTACTTTACCGCATCGTCAAAGGAGGCTATTCCTACAGCCATATCTAAAGTGAATCGCTCAAGTTCTTTCTGAGATGTTGCAAGACTGTAATTGTGCATATTAAAGAAAATACCGGCAGATGTTATTGCCGTCCGCTTATTTCCATCAATGAACGGATGATTCTTTATGAGCGATTCCATAAGCGCGGCTGCTTTATGAAAAATATCAGGATAGAGACTTTGCCTCTACAAAGAACTTGGTTGCCCCATTTATCCTAAAATTATAATCAGGCCTTCCTGTTGCCTCAGGAGAAAGTTCAACTATAACATCTCTTTCATGCGGAGGCTTCTGTGCCTTGTTTTCTATATCCCAGCCGAGGGCTTTGAAGAAAGGATTAAGGAAATCCAGCCTTACCTGAGCTTCCGGATAGCCTTTTGAGGCATAGTGGACTTTGTCCTTCTCGAACTTTGCGATTAAGGACTCGATCTTTTCTCTAAAAGAATTAATGTCTGCCATATTTAACAGAACCGGATATTTCAGACATTATAGAGGTTACTGAAAAGCAGGTCAAATTATTTTTTTGAATCTTGAATCTTCAATTTTCTTGAATTTTTAATTTTGAATTGTTTCTTTTTTAAACTCTCTCCCTTTCCACAGCATATAGATCGCAGGATAGATAATCAGTTCCAGAATTGTTGAAGTAATAACCCCGCCTACCATAGGGGCAGGTCACTATCGGATGGCTGATAGCCCCCGCTGAGTTTACTCGTTCACCATAAATCCTTATCAATCTTCATTTTTCAAAACTGCGGCTTTACAGGGGAAAGACAGAAGCGGAAACTATTTTATCTTATACTCTTTTATCTTTGTCCCCAGAGTGTTCCTGTTAATGCCAAGAGTCTTTGCTGCCTTGAGCTGATTGCCCTTTGTCTCCTTCAGGACAATGCTTATCACAGCCTTTTCAACCTCGGACATCACAGTTGTG
>JAHILQ010000292.1 GCA_018896985.1 Nitrospinota bacterium | reverse complement strand
TAAGGTTTCCGCTCGCGTCAATCGTAAGCGCGGCGGCGGCAAATGAGCCCGTCCCATCAACTGTAAGGTTTCCGCCCGCGTGGATGTTGGATTGGGTAAAGAACCCCGCTGTCGTCGAGGCGTAGCCGGTGATGTTGAGATCTCCTGTCTGGGTGATTGCTCCGTTGAAAGCGGTGTTGTGGGCGATAATGCCGTTGGCGACGAAGTTGTGCGTTCCTTCTACCTCTATGTCATAGACCTGTTTTCTGCCCGTTGGTTTAATAGAAACAATTTTTTCCCACTTGACATCAGTTTCTAAATTGCTAAAATGAGAACATATGTCATCTTCTAATAACGAATTAAATGTGGTTCGCGAGTTTCTCTTAGATGGAGCAAAAATAGTATTTGGTTCATTAGTAATTGGAGTATTTGTATCTAACGCTTCTAGCGAAATACCTTGGGGAATATTTATTGGAGGCGTAGCAATAACATTAATGTTCCTAAGTTTGGCAATATTTTTATCTAAACCAAAAATGTCTAAAAAGACGCTAAAATCAACATCAATATGATTACTAACCTTTTGCTTTTCTATATTTCTGCCGGCATTATATCCCTGATAGTTTTTATCTGGGCTATGCATAGCCGACACAAATAAATCACTATTATGACTAACAATGTTATTCTCTATATTATTCTGGGTATCGTTATTCTGGCTAATATTATAGCC
Organism: Nitrospinota bacterium; assembly: GCA_018896985.1. Lineage (GTDB taxonomy): Bacteria > Nitrospirota > Thermodesulfovibrionia > Thermodesulfovibrionales > UBA1546 > UBA1546. The sequence goes on along the minus strand of JAHILQ010000292.1, from coordinate 2,370 downwards.
ATCTTCTACTATAGAGGTCACGCTCGCAGATAGGTTTTTTGATGTTGCGATTTCTGTTCCCTCCTGAAGATAGATAACTTTTGTCCAGCCGTTTTTCGTTAGATATGGATGATTGCCCGTCGTCTCAATCTGTTTGCCCGATTCCGTGGTTAAACGAAATGTCGTTTTGACCCCCATATCCATCAACTGCTTAATTTTGGCAGGCGTTAATTCGCCTGTTTTTTCATTAAGGGATAAGACATAGTCGCCCGACTGGACTTCGTCTATGCGGGTGTAGGTGTATTGGATTTGTTTGGAAATTGATTGGAAATTGGAAATTGGAAATTGGAAATTCTCTTGCTTGATTACAGGCAAGAGCGTATCCCCCGTGACGCATTGCCCGTCCACGGTTAAGTCCTTCTTGATGTACTGACTCCCCGTTGTCGTCGCGTTTCCTTCTATGTTGAGATAACCGAGAACAGAAAGATTGTCGGAGATGGTTGTCGTGCTGTTGTTCGCGGCGAGGTCTATGTTAAGGTCGCCGTTGGTGTCAATCGTGAATGAAGCGTATTTGGATGTTGAGACATCATAAGAGAGCCGCAATTGCTCGGTGGTTGATGAGGCGTGGATGCGGCCGATAGTTGTCAGTTTGCTGTCGGGGGTAGTGGTGCCGATGCCGACGTTGCCGGCTAAATTTAATCCCCCGCCGCTCGTAAAGTCGGTGTCGGCATGCCCGATGTTTAGAATGAGGTTGTTGGATAAATCAAGATTGCTCAAAAGCGTTGTCGCGCCGAGGATGTCAAGCGTTCCATCCACGGAAAGATTGCCTCCAATATGTCCAGCCCCTTGAACAAAAAGTTCTGTTGTTGAAGCAGTTCCGCCGATGTATTGGGAGCCCGTTGTGGTCGCGTTGCCATTGACTAAAAGATTTCCGTCGGCGGTAAGGTTGCCAGCTGTTCTAATTTCTCCCAGAGTGAAGAGCCCTGCCGTCGTCGAAGCGTAGCCAGTGATGTTGAGATTTCCTGTTTGGGTGATTGCTCCGTTGAAGACGGTATTATGGGCGATAATGCCGTTGGCGACGAAGTTGTGCGTTCCTTCTACTTCTATGTCATAGACCTGTTCCTTTTCCTGTAAAATAGTAATTCTCTCGATTTTGACGAATTTGACAGAGCCGAAACTCTCCTCAACATCCGATGAGCTCCCGTCGCTTCGCTCCTCCTCGCCATCGGATGTTTTCCCGAGTTCCGCCAAATCTGCCACAGCGATTGCGTCACCTTCGCTTAATTCAGCGACGCGCGTCCATCGCGAACTTGACAGAGTATCCGCGTCGCTGTTATTATTAAAATCACTATGAGAAAAATTATTATCAATCAATATATTGTCGCCGACCCAAGTGTCTGCCACGGAAAGCCGACCTTCAAGGGAACTCGGGTTATGGTTTGGCAGATTTTGGATATGCTGGAAGACGGAGCTTCCATTAAGGATATTCTCAAGGCATTCCCTTCTTTGACCAAAAAGCATATCCAGTCCGCTCTCGCTTACGCCACTGACCTTACTAGGGGCGAAAATTATGTCTTGCTCAAAGTTTAAATTTTTGTTGGATGAAAATGTCCGAATTGAATTGTATAAATTCCTTAAAGCAAAAGGCGTTGATGCTGTGTTCGCTTCCAAGGGTTTATCCGACGAAAAACTCGCTAAATTGTCGTTAAAAGAAGAAAGGATTTTGGTGACCAACGATGGAGATTTCGCGGAATATTCCGCTGGAAAAGTTTTCGCGGTCGTTTGGTTAAAAATTTCCCAAAATGACGCTAATGGATTAATTAGGTCTTTTTCTTTATTAATTAAATTGGAATCTTCCAAACTTAAAGATAAATTGGTAATATTACGACCCGACAAAGTTGAATCATCTTCCCTTGGAGAAGAATAATGCGCCAACCCGCCGTCACCAAGGTTTTGGCGGGCTAGATACGGATGATTCCCTGTTGTCCTAATTGTCCTTCCGTCTTCTGTTTCAATCTCATAGATGGTCTTAACTCCCATATCCATCAATTGCTTAATCTTGGCAGGCGTTAATTCGCCTGTTTTTTCATTAAGGGATAAGACATAGTCGCCCGACTGGACATCTTTGATTTGTTTGTATTCAATTTGTTCAGAAATTGAAAATTGAGAATTGGAAATTGAAAATTCTTCCGATTTAATAATCGGAAGTAGCGTATCCCCCGTCACACATTGTCCGTCCACAGTTAAGTCCTTACTAATGTATTGACTCCCCGTCGTTGTTGCGTTTCCTTCCACATTGAGATAGCCGAGGACGGAGAGGTTGTCGGAGATGGTTGTCGTGCTGTTGTTTGCGGCGAGGTCTATGTTAAGGTCGCCGTTGCTGTCTATCGT
>JAHILQ010000178.1 GCA_018896985.1 Nitrospinota bacterium | reverse complement strand
CTTCACCTGCGGCTTCTGTTTCAGATAATGCAACCTGTTCAATCGTTTGAGAGCATGGTAGATCTCCTGCCAGGCACAGGGTTGATCTTTTGAAACTTCGCATTTCCCCTCAGAAGCCCCCCCACATGGTCCGTTCAGAAGGCCTTTTGCGCAACGAGTCACGGGACAGATACCTGCCGTTCTCCCTAAGATACAGTCTCCACAGGCTAAACATGCCTCTGTCCAAACACCATGTTCTTCAGCTATCCCTGTAAAGTTGGTGTTCAATGAGGGTAGCACAAGCTTATCAGGAAACAATTTTGCTACAGTTTGGACGCCGGCTCCGCAGGCCATAGATAGAACAACATCATATTGATTGGCCATCTTCTCCAAAACGGGTTTGATGCTTTCCGGTTCACACTGCAATTCTGTTGAAGCTTCGAAAGTTATGACTTTCCTCCCTTTCTGTTTTCTGTCCATGCGGATAAGGGTTGATAATGTTTTCACCTCTTTAGGTCCTCCGGCACAACAGACTGTTACACAGCCTTTGCATCCTAGAACAAGGATCCTCTCGAAATCTTCAATCATTCCCAGGATCTCTTCCATTGGTTTTCTTTCGCCTACTATCATACGTACCTCGCTAGGATTTGCTCTTGTTCAAAGGGCTGGGGCCTAATGTTTTTACAGCTTCTGTCATCTCCCTGGCTACCTCAGCAAACTTATTGCCTTCAGCGGCTGACATGAAATACATTTGCACCCGCTCAGGTTCTATATTTATCTCGCTTAGCAAATCTCTCACGTACTGAACCCTTTTCTCGGCTTTGTAATTGCCTCTGATAAAGTGACATGTCCCTTTCAAACATCCAGCCACATACACGCCATCCGAACCATTTTCTAGGGCCATGAGGATATGATTAACGCTTACTCTCCCCGTACATGGCACTTTGATGATCCTAATATTTGGAGGATATTGAATCCTTGACGATCCAGCCAGATCAGCGGCCGCATAACTACAGTAATGACAACTAAACACAGCGATAAGAGGTTCAAAGTTGTCCATTAACCCTGCTCCTGATCCCTATGATGCAAGCAATGCTTCACATGCAGCCATGATCTGCTTGTCGCTGATATATTTAAACTCGATCGCCTCAGCCGGACACTCGGCAACGCAGATACCACACCCCTGGCATTGCATAGGCTCTATTTCAGCCCTGCCCCGTTCATTCATATGAGGGACCTTATATGGACAAACCTTGACGCAGGTAAAACAAACGGAACACAATTCCTCTTGAACGGAAGCGACCGTACCCACCCTTTCAATGGTCTCATGCGACAGCGTAATACATGCCCGCGATGCAGCGCCTAATGCTTGACAAGTAGCCTCGCGAACAGTTGCCGGATAATGGGCATTGCCGCACAAATAAATGCCGTTGAAAGCAAAATCCAAGGGACTAAGCTTGGCATGTGCTTCCAAAAAAAATCTATTTTCATTGATTGGGACTTTAAGTATTCTTGATATGCTCTCAGCATCATCGTGTGCCACAATAGGTGTTGAAAGCACTATCAGGTCTGCCGGCAAAGAGACTTCTTTGTCCATCGAAGGGTAATAGATTTTCACTTTGCCATTTTCAACAACAGGGGGGGTGTCCGGACTATACCTGATAAACCTGACACCTGCTTCTCTGGCCTTGAGGAAGAGGGCCTCATTTTCCACTCCATAGGCCTGTATATCGCGAAACAGAACGAACAAATTTGTATCTTTAATAATGTCTTTTATATAGAGGCTGTTCTTGATAGCTACCATGCAACAGATGCGGGAACAATAGTTGCGCTCAGGAATGCGGGCACCTGCGCATTGGATCATCACGATACTCTTGGCCTCGATGTCTCCTTTTTTCAATTTTATCTCAAGCTCGGACTGGGTGATTACATTTTTTCCGTCATAGTTGTATAAGCCCTCAGGCCTTAAAGAAACACCACCGGTAGCCACAATAATAACACCGACTTTGCAGGTATGGGAGTTATTACCACATGAAAATTTTACTGAGAAATTTCCCACATAGCCCGTAACTTCTTCAAGGACGGCGGAAGTAAAACATTTAATGCGATTGTTCTTCTTGATGGCCGCTATCTTTTCGTCGATCAACTCAGAGGCAGTCACGTTAGCAGGGGCTATCTTGTGGAGATGCCGTAACAGGCCGCCCATGTTTTTCCCCTTTTCCAGAAGAATAACCTCAAAGCCTTGATCGGCTATTGCCAACGCTGATGTCATGCCTGCAATCCCAGCTCCTATAACCAAAGTTATGGGTTCAACCTTTGATCTAAATGTTTCAATAGGTTCCAAATAAGCAGCCTTGGAGACCGCCATCCGAATAAGGTCTTCGGCTTTAGCCTGGGCGGCTTCCTTGTTGTGTCTATGCACCCAGGAGCAATGCTCCCGAATATTGACCATTTCAAACAGGAAGGGATTAATACCTGCCTCCTGACAAGAGGCCCTGAATAGGGGCTCGTGGGTGCGGGGCGTACAGGCAGCTACGACAACTCGGTTCAAGTTATTATCTTTGATAGCTTTCTTTATTTCAGATGTGCCTGTTTCAGCACAAGTAAACAGATTGGCCTGTGCTGTTACCACATTCGGTAAAGCTTTGGCGTATTCACATAGGCCTTTAACGTCAAGAACGCCGGCGATATTAATGCCGCAGTGACAAATAAAGACTCCTGTTCTAAGTTCTGTGTTCACTTTGTTTTATCCCAACCCCTTCACGGTTTGGGCACTCATTGAAGCAGCCGCACTTGCCATGGACACTGATGAAGGTATATCCATCGGCCCATTAGCACAACCACATACGAAGATACCTTTGACAGAAGTAGTGGTCGGTTTATTCGGATCTGTTTTAACAAAACCGCTTTGATCTGAATCAAAACCCATGATGTTAGCCAATTTTTCAATACCTTTGCTCGGCACACAGGCCGTTGCCAATACAATCAGATCAAAGGGAAGCTTTTTAACTTTTCGTGCATCCATATCTTCACACCATATAACAGGTCTGCCGTGGTCATCCTGGTTTATCTCCGCGACCCGGCCGCGAACAAATTGGATGCCATACTCTGCCCCCCCTCTCAGGAAATATTCATGAAATTCTTTTCCATAAGCTCTCATATCTGTAAAGAATATAGTAGATCTGATTTCTGAACCATGCTCCGTGGAAACAAT
>JAHILQ010000177.1 GCA_018896985.1 Nitrospinota bacterium | reverse complement strand
GGTTTTTCAACGAGGTCGCTGATTTTATATATCCCTTTGCCGCAAGGCTTCCCGTCTATTACGCCGTATTTATGTATCTCTGTCATTGGAACTTCTTCAAGCGCGATTATCGGACAGCCGAGTTTTTCATACAGCCCCAGCATATCTCTCAGCAATGTTTCTTCCGGAGCGATTACATCATCGCTCAACAGCACCGCAAATGGCTCATCCTTTACAAACGGCCTTGCACAGAGAATTGCATGTCCGAGGCCGAGCGCTGCCCGCTGCCTTACGTATGCGAAATTCAAGTGGTTGAGTTTTGTTATTTCATTGAGAAGTTTTTTCTTATCCATCTTCCTGAGATTTTCTTCAAGCTCGTATGCCGAGTCAAAATGGTCTTCGATAGCGCGCTTATATTTGCCTGTGATTATTATGAACTCTTCAATATTGCATGTGATTGCTTCTTCTACCGCATACTGTATCATCGGTTTATCAACAATCGGGAGCATCTCCTTGGGCGATGCCTTTGTAGCAGGCAGAAACCTTGTGCCAAGGCCGCCTGCAGGGAATATAGCCTTCCTTATTTTTTTACGCATTTTTTTCTTCATAAAAATTAGACTACTGTGATAAGATAGTGCATTGCAATTGTTAATTATAGCATATATCACACTTGTTTTTTTCTGCTTTTGTGAGATAAGATTCATCGGTAATTTTTATTCTGCTTTTCTGAGGGGACTGGAAAATAAAATAACTCTCTGTTAAAATTGTAGCCGATTTTTTGATCGGAGGGATTGATGGAGTTTAGAGGGATTGATGGAGTTTAAAGGTCAGGTGGCTGTTATCACAGGCGGCGCGCGCGGGATTGGAAAAACAATAGCCGAGGCGCTTGCAAGAAAAGGCGTCAATATCGTGATTGCTGATATCAGCAGCGAGCAGGCGCAGGGGACAGCGGCAGAGATGGAAAAGCTGGGGGTTAAGTCATCCGGAGTTGGAATTGATGTCTCAAAGTCAGAAGAAGTGGTTAAAGTATTCGGAGAGATAGCAAAAGACTACGGGAAGATAGACATTCTCGTAAATAATGCAGGCATAACAAGAGACGGGCTTATAATGAGGATGAAAGAAGAAGACTGGGATGCTGTGATTAATATTAATCTGAAGAGCGTGTTCCTCTGTTCTAAGGAGGCGGTTAAAGTAATGGCAAAACAGAGGTACGGCAGGATTATAAATATATCGTCAGTGGTTGCTTTTATGGGGAACCCGGGACAGGCAAATTACAGCGCATCAAAGGCGGGGATGGTCGGGCTGACAAAGACTACCGCAAAAGAATATGCGAGCAGGGGGATAACCGCAAATGCAGTTGCGCCGGGCTTTATAACAACTGCCATGACCGATGCCCTTCCTGAAAACGTTAAGGAGGATATGAAGAGGGCGATTCCTCTTGGAAGGTTCGGCACGACAGATGATGTTGCAAATGCCGTTGTCTTTCTCGCCTCACCGGAAGCAGGTTATATAACAGGACAGGTGATACATGTTAACGGCGGGATGTATATGTAAAATAGTGTCAGTGTCTGTGTTCAGTGTCAGTGTTTCTTTACTGACACTATTCACTGTCACTTTTTCTTCACTGACACTAATCACTGGCACTAATCACTAATAAAACGGAGGTAAGTAATGGTAGAAGAAAAGGTAAAAGAGATTATATCAAAACAGCTTGGCGTCAATGCTTCAGAGGTGACGCCGGAGGCATCCTTTGTTGAAGACCTTGGCGCAGACTCGCTGGATACGGTTGAACTCGTAATGGCATTTGAAGAGTCATTCAACATAGAGATACCTGATGAGGATGCTGAAAAGATAACAAAGGTCAAGGACGCAATAGCGTATATCAACAGTAAAAAATCTTAATGGGAAAAAGAAGAGTTGTTGTAACGGGTGTGGGCATTATCACACCTGTAGGGATAGGAGTCGAAGAAAGCTGGGAAGGGCTTATTGAAGGCAGGTCGGGTATAAGAAAATTAACCCGGTTTGACGCTTCGGCTTTTGCAACGCAGATAGCTGGCGAGATAGAGGGGTTTAACCCTGAGGACTATATAGAGCCTAAAGAAATAAAAAAGATGGACCGTTTTATCCATCTTGCCATTGCAGCTTCGGATATGGCTGTAAAGGATTCGGGGTTAACGGTAACTGACAGCAATGCCGAAAGTGTCGGTGTGATAATCGGCTCAGGCATGGGCGGACTGCCGGCAATTGAATATTACCATTCTGTTCTCCTTGAAAAAGGCCCCAGAAGGATAACTCCTTTCTTTATCCCTATGCTCATAATAAACCTTGCAGGCGGCCATGTGTCCATGAAATATGGCGCCAAGGGCCCGAATTCTGCAGTTGCAACCGCATGCGCTACCGGCAGCCATTCAATAGGCGACGCCTTCAAGATAATTCAGAGAGGAGACGCAGATGCAATGATTGCAGGAGGCACTGAATCGGTTATAACGCCGATGGGAATCGGCGGGTTCAATGCAATGAAGGCGCTTTCAACGCGAAACGATGAACCTGAAAAGGCAAGCAGGCCGTTTGACGTAGACAGGGATGGTTTTGTGATGGGAGAAGGCGTTGGCATAATGGTGCTTGAGAGCCTCGAACACGCACTCTCAAGGGGCGCCAGGATATATGCCGAGATTGTCGGATACGGAATGACAGCAGACGCTTACCATATGACTTCTCCTGCTCCTGAGGGAGAAGGCGCTGCACGGTGTATGACTGTAGCTTTAAAAGACGGAGGAGTTGCTCCTTCAGAAGTTGACTATATAAATGCACACGGGACATCCACAAAATACGGGGATGAACTTGAGAGTATTGCTATAAAGACGGTATTTAAAGACCATGCATATAAGCTTGCAGTGAGTTCAACGAAATCAATGACAGGACATCTGCTCGGCGCCGCAGGGGGCGTTGAGGCTGTTGTATGTGTTTTATGCATGAGAGATAATATTGTTCCTCCGACAATAAACCTTGATAATCCCGACCCTCAGTGCGACCTTGATTATGTTCCTCATAAGGCAAGGAAGATGGATGTTAACTGTGTTATGTCCAACTCATTCGGTTTTGGCGGAACAAATGCCTGTCTGGTTTTTAAAAGGGTTAAAGAGTAATCAGGACTATACGAGCATCTCTTTGATTGTTAGTAAAACCGACTTGCCAAGCGCCTGCAAATCATAACCTCCTTCAAGAGCAAAAATAACAGGAACTTCTGCGCATGACAATATGCTGTTCACAATGCCTCTTATTCCTTCGTCAGAAACCCTTATGCCTGACAGCGGGTCTTCCGCTCGGATGTCATAACCGGCAGACACAATAATAATATCCGGCGTGAACCTTCTTACAATATCAGGGAGCATGTCCTGGTATATATGGAGGTAATCCTTATTGCCGGAACCGGAATTCAGAGGGACATTATAAGTGTATCCTTCGCCTTTGCCTTTTCCTCTTTCAGAGCCGCTGCCTGTTCCTGGATAATGAGGATATTCGTGGGTGCTGAAATAAAACACTGAATCGTCTTCGTCAAACATATGCTGCGTGCCGTTTCCGTGATGGACGTCAAAATCTATGATGAATATTTTTTTGTATCCTCTTTTCTGCGCATACCGCGC
>JAHILQ010000176.1 GCA_018896985.1 Nitrospinota bacterium | reverse complement strand
CATGCAAATGAATATATCATGAATTGATAGGTTTCAACAAGAATCAAATCGAAGGCTGTTCAAATCTCCCTAAGATACTGACAGACAGTGTTAGCTTTCGCTTTTGCAGATATTTTTCTGTCGTTCTAAGGCTCATTACGCTACAGCCGCAAAACTCACCCTCAGGGTTCAGACAGTTGCCGCTGTAACGCTTCACTCGCCAAGGACGAAAACGAAAAATCTCTAATGTCGCTCAAACTAACCCTGCCTGTCAGAAAGTCTATGTGCGCGTTAACCCCCTATAGCTTATATGGCATAATAACATCATGTATAGAAAAATCCTGTTAATACTGCCGGTGCTCTTTGTCTTTTCATGTGCTCAGATATTTCGTACAGAGCCTGCCGAATCTCCTGATATTCCAAAAGAGGCTTATTATCATTATATCCTCGGCTATGAGGCAGAACTTTTAGGCAAATGGGAAGACGCGCTGAATAACTATTCAGAGGCGCTTAAGATAGACCCTTCATCTCCTTACATCAGAACCCAGATAAGTTATGTGCTTCTGAGGACAGGCAAGATTCCTGAAGCTATCGCAATGACAGAAGAGACTGTGAAGGCAAATCCTGATTATGTCCCGGCGCTTATGCTGCTTGGTGAACTTTATAACAGCCAGAAAAATACAGACAAGGCAATACGGATTTTTGAGAAGGCGCTTAAACTTGATAACACACAGGCAGACGCATACCTTTTTCTTGGGGTTTTGTATGCTGCGGAAAAGCGGTATTCCGATGCAAAGGAAATCCTTGAGTCTTTTCTCAAAACAGACCCCGACAATGCTATGGGCATGTATTACCTTGGCCTTATAAATATGGATTTGGAGGATTACGATAAAGCGGCGGAATATTTCAGCAAGGTCACAGAGATAAGACCAAATTTTGATGCCGCATACCTTAACCTCGGGGTGATAAGCGAACTTAAGGGAGACTTGAAACAGGCGGAGAAGCATTATAAAAAAAGCGTGGAGCTTAATCCGCATAACACGATTGCACAGGAACGGCTTACGCAGATTTATCTGAAAGATAAAACCGTTGACAAAGCCATAGAGCAGCTCAGGAATATGAGCATTCAGGAGCCGGCAAATCTTGATATACACAGAAGACTCGGATTTCTCTATATAGAAAGCAAACAGTATGACAGGGCCATAGAAGAATTCAGGATTGTCCTTACAGCCAAGCCTGCGGATGTGCAGATCAGATACTATTTAGCTGTTACCCTTGAAGAAGTAGACAGATATAAAGAGGCGTCAGAAGAACTGAAAAAGATTATTGCCGTGGATCCAAAAAACATAGGGGCATTCCTGCATCTCGGCTTTATCTATTCAAAAGAAGGGCAGCACACTGATGCGGTAAAAATGTATGAAGAGATACTGAGCTTTGAGAAAGGCAAGCCTGAAGTGTATGTCTATCTCGGTGTTAGTTATATGCAGTTAAAAGACTACAAAAAAGCAGAGGGAATATTCTCGGAGGGGCTGGGGCTTTTCCCCAATGATGCCGAACTCAATTTCAATATGGCAGTGGCGCATGAAAAAACAGGCAGATTTGAAGAGATGGTGAAATATCTTAGGCGCACTATCGAGATAAATCCCGAACATGCCGACGCCCTGAATTACCTTGGATACAGTTACGCTGATAAAGGCATAAACCTTGAGGATGCCCTTTCTCTTATACAGAAGGCGCTTAAGTTAAAACCTGACAATGGATATATGATTGACAGTCTTGGCTGGGTGTATTTCAAGATGGGACAGCATGAGGAGGCTGTAAAGACATTGCAGAAAGCCCTGAGCATAGTAAACAATGACCCTGTAATCCATGAACACCTTGGAGATGTCTACCTCTCTCAGGGTCTGAATAAAGATGCGCTGGATGCATGGGAGAACGCGCTTAAATTCCACGAAAAAGAAGAGGGGCTTAAAGGAAGAGTAGAAAAGAAAATTCAAGATTTAAAATTAAAAATTCAAAAGTAAGGAATCCCATAATTTCACGCTTTGAATTTTGATGGTTGCATCCCTATGTTTACATTAAAAACACCTGCAAAGATAAACTGGTTTCTGTCGGTTCTGGGAAGAAGAGAAGACGGCTATCATGAGATATTAAGCCTCATGCAGAGCATTGCCCTATATGACTATCTCACTTTTGAATCTTCTGACAGGATTAAGGTAATAACAGATGCCGATATACCTCTAGATGAGAATCTCGTTTATATGGCGGCGGTTCTTCTTAAGGAAAAGTTATCGGTCAATAAAGGGGCAGTCATAACATTGAGGAAAGAGATACCGGTATCTGCAGGTCTGGGCGGAGGAAGCAGCGATGCGGCATGCGCCCTTTCAGGGCTGAACAGGCTGTGGGAACTCGGATTGAAAGATGAAGAGCTGATAAAATTCGGCGGGATTCTGGGCTCTGATGTCCCCTTCTTTTTTAAAGCCCCCGTCGCTGTTGTTAGAGGCAGAGGTGAGATAGTCACGGGACTTGAAGCCGTCAGCAGACATATTATTGTTATTGTGAAACCTGCTCTTGGCATATCAACAAAATGGGCATATTCAGAAATGAGCAAGCTGCTTCCGGAGTTGACAAAGAGAGATAATAATATTAAACTTTTCTGTCAAGCCCTTGAGAGGCAGGATTTTAAATCAATAGCCTTAATGATGAAAAATGACCTTGAGCTTCCTGTGATAAGGGAGTTTCAGGTAATAGGGGAAATTAAGGTCAGGCTGCTTGCCATGGGCGCGGAGGCTTCTCTTATGAGCGGAAGCGGACCGACTGTCTTCGGTGTATTCAACAGCAGAGAAAAAGCTGAGGATGCTGCGGAGGCGATGAAGCCTTGCTGGAGCAGGGTTGTTGAGACCATTACTACAGTGCAACAGAGCAGAGGCGCAGCAGAGCAGTAGTTTTTTGCTGCTGCTCTATTGCTCTAATAACTGCTGTTCACTGAAAATGGGGCGTCGACAAACGGCAAGTCAGGAGATTTTGGATCTCCCATATGGAGGTTCGAATCCTCCCGCCCCAGCCAGCAATAGCGTTTAT
>JAHILQ010000002.1 GCA_018896985.1 Nitrospinota bacterium | reverse complement strand
TCAGGAGAATCGCACGGCAAACATTAGTTTGGATATGTGACCCTAAAACAGAGATAGAAATTCCTCAAAGTCCCCTCTCCCTTGATGGGAGAGGGTGAGGGTGAGGGTGAAAACAACCCAGAAGGTTACCCCTCCCCTCTATCCCCTTCCACAAGGGGAGGGGAGTTATGAGAAAGGGACATTTTCTAAATCGGGATTTGGGTGTGAGGATGTGCTTTACTTTCCGCTATATTTTTTTATACCATAATGTCATGAAAAAACTGGATGTGGAGAGGCTTAAGGATTATCTTTATTCGCGAAATGATGTAATCGCTGCCTATATCTTTGGCTCTTATGCTTCAAAAAGGCCGGGTCCTTTGAGTGATATTGACATTGCAGTGCTTTTGAAGAGTAGCATTAACAGCAAGAATTGCGGTTTTATAAAACTTAATATCATCACTGACCTGATAGAAGTTCTTTCATCTGATAAAGTTGATATTGTCATCTTGAATGTTGCATCACCTTTGCTCTCACATGAGATAATTAAAAAAGGCATCTTACTCTTTTCAAAGGATGAAGAAAAGTGCAGAGAATACACAGCAAAAGCCACAATGAGGTATCTCGATACAATCCATCTCAGGAGGGTTCAGGACAGAATCCTTCATGAGAGAATAAGGAGAGGAGATTTTGGTTATTTCAAGGGAAGTCATAAATACTCGATTGAAAAGATTAGAAAAAGCGCTCCAGATACTTCAGCAGTCAGGTAATATTACATTCGAGGAATTAGTGAGCAATGAGGTGCTTTTAAGCGCTGTTGAGAGGAATTTTCAAGTTGCGATAGAGTGCATTCTGGATATTGGAAATCACATAATTGCAGAGAAGGGATTCGAAAGCCCTGACGATAACGAAGACATAATCAGGATATTAGGCGAGGAAGGGATTGTCCCTTCTGATTTTGCAGGGCGTATTAAAGGCATAGCAGGTTTCAGAAACATCCTCGTTCATGAATATACAGGAATAGATTATGGAGTGCTTTATAATCATCTTGTGAATCGGTTAGATGATTTTAGGGAATTTGCAAGATATATAAGTGTTTTTTTGGAGAAAGAGAGATAAGCAAACGATATGGCAAATCTAAGATACCTCACCTCAGGAGAATCGCACGGCAAAGCCCTTATAGGAATTCTTGAAGGAATTCCTTCAGGGCTTGCTGTTTCTTCCGGCGACATAGACAGAGACCTTAGAAGAAGACAGGGAGGCCACGGCCGCGGCGGAAGAATGAAGATAGAGACTGACCGCGCTCAAGTACTGTCAGGCATCCGTTTCGGCAAAACAATCGGCTCTCCCATAGCCCTCCTCATAGAAAATAAAGACTGGGAGAATTGGAAAGATGTTATGAGTTCGGATAATCCCCCCTCGCCCCCCTTTAGTAAAGGGGGGATGGGGGGATTTGTTACTCGTCCGAGACCAGGACATGCCGATCTTGCAGGTGCTCTCAAGTATGACACCCATGATATGAGGAATATTCTTGAACGCTCAAGTGCAAGGGAAACAGCAATGAGGGCAGCTCTTGGAGCAATAACAAAGAGGTTTTTGTCAGAGTTTGGCATCAAGATAGGCAGTTATGTTATACAGATAGGTGAAGTTCAAAGTTCAAAATTCAAAGTTCAAAGTTCAGAAACGGAGATTGCAGTTCTTTATAGGAAGGCTGAGAAGTCACCTGTGAGATGTCCTGATAAACCCTCATCAAAAAATATGGTTCAACTAATAGACAAGGCTGCAAAAGAAGGAAATTCTCTTGGCGGAATCTTTGAGGTCTTTGCAACAGGCGTCCCTGTCGGACTCGGCAGTCACATACAATGGGACAAACGGCTTGACGGGAAACTTGCTCAGGCATTGATGTCTATTCAGGCTATTAAAGGTGTTGAAATCGGCATGGGTTTTGAAATGAGCAAGAAATCAGGGTCAGAGGTGATGGATGAGATATTTTACAAAAATTCAAAATTCAAAATTCAAAATTCAAAATTTTATCGGAAGACAAATAATGCAGGCGGAATTGAGGGCGGGATGACAAACGGGATGCCGATAATAATAAGGGCTGCAATGAAACCAATACCTACTTTAAGAAAACCCCTTCACTCGGTTGATATCAATACAAAAAAACCATTCAAAGCAGCCTACGAACGTTCTGATATATGTGCTGTGCCTGCTGCAGGCGTTGTAGGCGAGGCTATGACAGCGCTTGTTATAGCTGATACCTTCTTGGAGAAGTTCGGCGGCGACAGCATGGCAGAGGTTAAAAGAAACTACAACTCTTACCTGAGCTATCTTTCCAAGTTCTGATCATAAGCCTTATATAAGCAGACATATCGTTTTCAGAAACCCATTTAAATAATTCAATTAATCTTAAAGCACAGGGGCATAGATGCCTTCAAAGTCTTTAGATACAACATGATTTATCTTATGCCATGATGCACTTCACAAAGGCTGCCTGTATAAAATTATGCACATCAAGAATTGATCATGGCATGTCAAAGGTGTTGCTGCAAAAGACTTTTCACTCACCTATACCCCTGTCAACTGTATTTTTCGAGTTAAAAAAATTTTTGAGCAATGTCTGCATTATTCGGGTAAATGCGATTGACATAATCTCAAATATAATGAAAAATATCGGCATGAAAAATATTGTGCTGACCGGTTTTATGGGAACAGGGAAATCCGAGGTGAGCCAAGAACTTTCAAAAGTCCTTGGCTGGAAGGCAATCGACGTTGATACAGAAATAGAAAAATCTCAGAGGATGAAAATCACTGGGATATTTAAACAGTTCGGAGAGCCGAGGTTCAGGGACATTGAGGCGGAGATGATAAAAAAACTTTCTAAAAACAAAAATGTTATTATCTCAACAGGCGGCGGCGCTGTCTTGAGGCAGGAGAATATGGATGCGTTGAGAGAAAACGGAGTAATAATCTGCCTTACAGCCACACCTGAGACCATATTCAAACGGACAAGCAATAATGATGACAGGCCATTGCTTCAGGTAGAAGACCCTTTAAAGAAAATTAGGGAGCTTCTTAAATTCAGAATGCCTTATTATGCAAAAGCGGATATAATGATAGATACAGAAAATAAGACGCCTCTTGAGATTGCGGAAGAAATTATTCAGAAAGTCAGCAAATGAAACACACATACCGATAAGTAGGCACAAAGGGGAATGAAATTGTCATTCCCGCTTCTTTTTCTGTCATTCTCCCGATGCTTCGGGATTCGGAATCCCTCTTGAAGAAGGATGCTGGACAAGCCAGCATGACAAAGCGGGGTATTTTTAGGTAAAATATTTTGATAAGGATGATGGGCTGAATGGAAAAAATCAGGGTTGAATTAGGAGACAGAAGCTACGACATCTGTATAGGAAGCAATATCCTTGGAAAGATTGGTTCCAAGCTGAAATCTTTAAGCGCAAGCCCGAAGACTGCGATTATAAGCAACCCGACCGTATATCGCCTATACGGCAAAAAAGTTCTGAATTCCATAAAGTCATCCGGTTTTGACGTCATCCCTGTGATAATACCCGATGGAGAAAAATACAAAGACATAAGTATAGTTCAGAAGATTTATGGAGAACTTCTCATGCACAGGCTTGACAGAAAATCTGCGCTCATTGCGCTCGGCGGTGGTGTAATCGGAGACATAACGGGTTTTGTAGCATCAACATACATGAGGGGAATTGATTATATCCAGATTCCGACAACACTGCTTGCTCAGGTTGACAGTTCAGTTGGAGGCAAGACAGGCGTCAATCACAAGCTCGGCAAGAACATGATAGGCACATTCTACCAGCCAAAACTTGTATGGATAGATATTGATACATTAAAGACCCTGCCGCAAAAAGAGTTTTTTGCAGGGTTTGCTGAGGTGATCAAATACGGCGTGATATGGGACGCAAAGCTGTTTGCGTTTTTAGAGAATAACAGAGACAAAATCCTGATGCTTGATAAGAAGTCATTAACTCACATAATCAAACGCTCCTGTGAGATTAAGGCAGCGGTCGTCTCAAAAGATGAGAGGGAAGCCGGTCTGAGGGCGATATTGAATTATGGGCATACGATAGGTCATGCAATAGAGACAGCTACAGGATATAAAAAATATCTTCATGGTGAGGCTCTTGCCATCGGAATGCGCACTGAGGCAAGACTGGCAGAAAAACTTGGCATTGTCAGTGAAAAATCAGTCCGGAAGATAAAATCCCTGATAGATTCTTACTGCCTGCCTTCAGAAATGCCATCAAAAATTGATGTGAATTCTCTTCTTGCCTCCATGCAGCTTGATAAAAAAGCAGTTGCAGGAGAGTTGAAATTTATACTGCCCGAGCGGATTGGAAAGGTGAGGATTCAGAAAGGCATCGAGGGGAAGATTATAAGGGAGACCTTAGAAACAACCTGAGGACTTTTCATTTACTTTTTCTCACCCTTTCGCCAAAAACTTCCTTACATCCCCGACGCGCATTGTAATCCTCTGGGTATCAAGGTATTCAAGGAATGGGAGGGCATATTTGCGGGACGTGCCGAGGACGTCCCTGAATTCTGCAATTGTCATCTCCTTTTTCCTGCTGAAAAAATCTTTAAGCAAATTGATTATCTTATCGTAAACAGCTTTTGTGATATACATTGTCTCATTAATCCTCACAAGCTTGCCCTGTTTTACCATTAGCTTGAGAATATCATCAAGCTGTTTCGGCTGGAGATTTAATGCCTTTGCAATCTCTTCTTTTAACGGAGGCTGAAAGCCTGCCTGCTCAAGCATATTCAGAATCTTTGTCTCAATGCCTTTATCAACCTCTGATAATGAGACTTTAAAGAATGAAAGGCGCATGAGGTCTTTGTCTATTACAACTTCCTTCATTGTTGCTGTAAGCGCATTAAAGATTTTCTGGTCAATCTTAAGCTGTGCCCTCACCTCTTCTTTGGGCATACCTGTTTTCAGGGGATTTTGTTTATGGAAGGCATTCAGGATTTTATCAATGCCTGCCCTGATTGAATTTACTGCAACGCTGTGAATAAGGATATTTTCATGCTGCACTACTGTGTCTCTCTGTCTCAATGTATTTATTGCATCCTGTATTGCAGGCACATCCGCATTTATCCAGCCTTCCAGCGTGGTAACAGCCAGCCCATTTATGCCTGCCTTTTTTATTTTCATTGCAATTTTCTCCTCAAGTGTTCCGAGTTCCAAAATCTTCAGGTCTTCTATCCCCTCGGCTCTCTTCCTCCTGCCCGGATGCGCATCAAGAATTTCTCCTCCGCCGATTGTCTCAACAGGCGAGAACCTCCTTATAATGTATCTGTCTCCTGACATTACAATAACAGGCTCATGAAGCCTCAATTGACAGTAGCAGCCTTCGCCGGGTTTTACCTCCTCAAGGTTATACAGTATCACCCTTGCAATCGTTTCAGATGTTCCTGAATGAAAATGCACAAGGCTTCTGTTTTTTAAAACAGGCGAATCTTTGAGAAGTTCTATTTTTGCATCTACAGCCTTTGCAGGAGAAAATCTCCCGGGAACGACAACAACATCCCCTCTTTTCAGGCTTTCTTTTTCCACTCCAGAAACATTTATTGCAACCCTTTGGCCTGCATAAGCAGTCTTTATTGATTTCCCGTAGCTGTGAAGACCGCGCACCTTGCTGTTTATATTTGCCGGAAGTACCTCAACAGGATCATCAACAGAAATACTTCCTGAGATGGCAGTGCCGGTAACTACAGTGCCGAATCCCTTCAGCGTAAAAACCCTGTCAATGGGAAGCCTGAAGAGCCCTTTTGTCAGCTTTGGTTTTACTGTTAGGGCAACGTCTCTGATTTTTTCCTTTAGGAGTTCTATATTCTTCCCTGTCTTTGATGAAACAGGGATTATATCCGCTCCTTCAAGGAATGTCCCTTTCACAAAATCCTTTGCTTCCTCAGAAACAAGTTTTATCCAGTCATCTTCAACAAGGTCTGCCTTTGTAATCACAATAAGCCCAGATTTAATCTTAAGCAGATTGCATATTGAAAGATGCTCTCTGCTCTGGGGCATTATGCCTTCGTCCGCCGCAATAACAACAATGACAATATCAATGCCTCCTGCGCCTGCAAGCATATTTCTTACAAGCCTCTCATGTCCGGGAACATCAATAATGCCTACTGTAAGTCCGTCAGGATAAGCAAGGTCTGCAAAGCCGAGGTCGATCGTAATGCCGCGTTCTTTTTCCTCTTTCAGCCTGTCAGGGTCTATGCCTGTCAGCGCCTTAACCAATGCGCTCTTGCCGTGGTCAATATGTCCTGCTGTGCCTAAGATTACGTAGTGCATAAATTCATTATATTGTAGTAAGCTTTATATGTGTAAAACAAGAGAATAAAAATCTACAAGGGGCTATGGCTGGATTGAGGCAAGATTCACGGGTCTGCAGAATAGGGGCTGAAGTCTCTACGAAGTAGAGCGGATAGCCCCGCCCTAAGAACTTGTAAGATATTAATATATAGTACCAGCATTTGCACTTTTACAAAGGCAGTTTAATATTGCCGAAAGACAGTTATAGCCTCCATTTAAGGGCACATTTACAGCATGAAAAAAATTGCGATAACAATGGGCGATGCAGCCGGAGTCGGGCCTGAGATAATTGCCAAAGCCCTCTACTGCGCTGAGATAAGGGACTTCTGCGCTCCGCTTGTAATCGGAAGCAGAATTGTCATGCAGAAGGCAATAGACCTGCTTAAGTTGCCGCTTAAATTAAGGCTGATTAAAACACCTGACGAATGCATATCAGGAATAGGGACAATTGAGCTTATTGATATGGAAGCGCCTGAAGGTTTTGAAAAAGGCAAGGCAACTGCAAAGAACGGAAAGGCATGTGTCAGTTATATTAAAAGGGCAGTTGAACTTGCTCTGAATAAAAAAGTTGACGGAATTGTCACTGCGCCGATTTCAAAAGAGGCATTGAAGATGGCAGGCATGAAATGGCATGGCCACACTGAAATGCTTGCCGAGCTTACAGACACAAAAGATTATGCGATGATGCTTGTCGGTGAGCCTTTAAAGGTGATTCTTGTCACGATACATACTCCGCTCAGGAGCGTGCCGGACATGATTACAAGAGAAAGCGTATTAAAAACCATAAGGCTTGCAAAGAAAGCGTGCGGTATGTTGGGGATAGAAAATCCGAGAATTGCAGTCGCTGGATTGAATCCACATGCAGGAGAAGCAGGGATATTCGGAAGTGAAGAAGGCAATGAGATTATCCCTGCAATTGAAGATGCAAAAAAACTCGGGATTCCTGTTACAGGTCCTTATCCGCCGGATACGGTATTCAACAAAGCGTATAATGGTGAGATTGATATGGTGGTCTGCATGTACCACGACCAGGGGCTGATACCATTGAAGATGATTGCCTTTGACAGAGGTGTGAATGTAACAGTCGGACTGCCGATTATAAGAACTTCTCCTGACCACGGCACAGCCTATGATATTGCATGGAAAGGGATTGCTGATCCTTCAAGCATGCTTGAGGCGATAAAAATGGCGGCAAGACTTGAAGTGTAGATTTGTGCTGCCATCCCATGCCGATGGCTCGTCTACGACTCGTAGAGTAGAGAGGCTGTGAAGTGTCTTTTTATAAACAAATATAAAGCTTTGAAAAACGCTTATGAAAAACTAAGTGAAGCCAATAAGAAAACAAACAATCCGGCGATTAAAACAAAGTGTTGATTTTGGGAGAGAGTTTGTTAATAAAGTGCTTAACCTTCAAAACACAATCAGGGAGTTCTTGAATATTACCGAAGGTTATGACAAAGCGCGCGTTGAAATGAATCTAAGCTTTTTAACCAAGGAAAACTAGCATAAATTCAATAGCTTGTCTCAAGCCCTTCATCAGTCAGGGGAAAGTCTCAATAAAGAAGGAGAAGTTTTGTTCCGGCTATCAGTGGAATTGAACGAGTTGTTAAACAGAGGAGGTGGCTAACATGAGAAAACTTGTTTTTGTCGGATTTTTGGTTGGCATATTGTTGTGGTTGGCTGGCTGCGGTAGCACTTACAAGTATATTGAAGTTGAATATCCAATCTCTCCTTATACGAAATACAAGGCGTTAAATCTTGAACTTATTAGCCATGATGACGCGGACAAAGAAGAACTAAAAAGTTTTAGAGAGTTGATAATCTCGGCGCTTCAGAAAAGAGGAATTGTTGTTGTTAATGATGTTAAAAGTCCAAAGTTAATCGTGGAAGTTGCGAAGTTTAATAAAGATGCGATTAGCAGTTTTGTCAGAGATTGGGTTCTTGGACCGCCTTTTGGCTTCAAAACAACAAATCTTATAGATATAAAGGTCTTTATAAAAGACCAGGCAGCGACCACCGAATTTAAAAAATTCCAGGAATACAAAGAGAGTGTACGAAACTGGGAAGATTTGAAACGAACAGTCGCTAACAGCATTGCCGACGCAGTGTATTTTGCTCATTAAGGACTTGCTCTATTATTAGTTTTAGGGAATTAATTCGGGACACTTCACCTCACCACCCTTCTCTGCAATAATAAGGGTCTCAAAATTGAATAGACATTTACAAATTCGCGTGTTCGTCATGCCCGCAGGTCGTAAGCGGGCATCCAGCAGGTTTCTGGATTCCCCTGTCAAGCAGGGGAATGACAACTGAGAAAGCGGACTTTGTCGTTACTATTATGAGACTGTTAATATATCCTGAAGGTCTCTTCTTCCAACAAGCACGCAGTGGACATTCTATTTTTACTTTAGGTAAAGGGTTTCCCTATCTGGACTAAACCTACACCTCTACAAGTTCTACCTTTACATCATATCCAAGCTTGTGCAGGTAGTCATAGCAATCGTCCCATGTAAGACCGAACTCGCGGACATCTGCAAGTCCTATACGGGCAAGGATATCTTTAATAAGTTCAAAGTTGCTGCTTTCAAAGTCAGTCTCTCTCATCATATCCTCTGCCCAGTTAACAATGCCTGATATGTCTATTCCCCTGTTTATGTATTTTATAAGCATTTCTGCAAGTATCTTTCTCGTTAAAACCATGGTTATCCCTCCTTTATTTTCCTATGGCCTTTCTCCACAGGAAATTTTTCATGGATTTCTGTTAAATTGCCATTACCGTCATATATCTCCTGATAAAATTTAACTGTTTCTTCCATTGAATCTACTTCTTTAACATATCTCGCTTTCCAGCCATGTTTCCCAGTTACTTCAAGCCAATATCTTCTGCCACCATTAGGTAATATTTCCCAGTTTGGAAACTTTTTCTCATTTAATCTTCTCTTATCTTCAATGGGCATCTAAGTAAGTATAACATAAGAAAAGTGAAGTTTAGCAGGACAGAGGCTGCCGCTTTAATTGGAATTGAGGTAGTTTAAAACGATAGTCCTTCTGCCTTTGTAACGAGCCAGTTGAGCAGTTCTTTTTCGAGGTAGAGTTTCATTCGCACCGGATTTTTGATGTCACCAATATAATAACCCGTATCATTTCCGATGGTTGCAATAACCCGAAGGTCAAAAGAAGCTGATGCTGACTTATCCTTAACCTCTATCTTGAGGTTTTCATATTCAACCTTTATCCCTGACATTCTCTTGAACTGCTCTTCAAACACCTTCCTTAAAAGAATATATGTGAAACCGTGATTGTCCTGATAATTGAACGAGACCTTTGACATCACATTATCAACCTCTTCTTTCTCTACTGCTGCTGCGCCTTCTTTGATGAGTTTTTTAATCCTGCTTTCGTCAGACGGCCAGAGGAAATAGATTATTATGGGAGATAAAATAAGAATAAAAATAAGAATTATAGATTTCTTGCTCATTGTTTAACTTTATAATCCCCGGCGCTTGCTACGGCTCACTCTGTCATTCTGGCTTGTCCAGAATCTTTCTTTAAGAAGGATTCCCGACGAGCGGGAATGACAACAAAATCCTTTATTAAATATCTATTCCTCATGAGTTATATTATATTTCACATC
>JAHILQ010000175.1 GCA_018896985.1 Nitrospinota bacterium | reverse complement strand
GGGCGACAATGACCCAATTTTTTCTGTAAGATCTGACTTGTTCACCGTTATAACCTGCGAGATATTTACAACGCTGTCTTTTGGGAGGTTTCCCTCGCCCTTTTTTAATAAGACATTACCGGGCGCTGCTGCTCTTTTCAGATTGGAAGTTAAGGCACAAACAACGATTGTATTTATTCTGCTGAGATTGAAAATATTATTCTGTATAACGACATGCGGATGTCTATAGCCCGGTTCTGAGCCTTTCGGAGCAACAAGATTAATCCAGTAAATGTCGCCCTGCTTAATTGTCAATATCTTTCCTTTATGACTGTTCTGGCGTAATGTTTCTTGCTCTTTTCCCTAATGACTTGTTCTTCGACAGGTTCGGGAACTGAATATGCCTCATTAATTGCATCTAAGAGTTTTTTTGATTCTAACTTTCTAAGGAAACCTCTGATTGCAATTACAAATACTTCACTTCTGGAGTAGTTATGTTTTTGTGCAAACCTTTCAACCTCTTTGAATAATTCATCAGGAATGGATATCGCCGTCTTCATACTCAAAAGATACCAGATGGTTATACTAATGTCAATACCCGGATTATTATACGGGATGAGTATTAAATCTTTCATATGCCGCTGTTCATATATGTTAAAATTAATAAAGTTGTCTGAAAGTATTTGAGTTTAGTTGTGTGAGGTGGTAATGATTGGCGTTATAGGCGGAAGCGGGGTTTACGAGATTGATGGAGTTGTCATCAAGGAGGACAAAAGAATCTCAACTCCTTTTGGTGATCCTTCCGATTCTTACAGGATTGGCGAGATATCAGGAGTAGAGGTCGCATTTCTTCCAAGGCACGGTTCTCCGCACCATATTGCACCGCATAAGATTAACTATAGGGCGAATATCTGGGGTTTCAGAGAACTAGGGGCAGAAAGGATTATCTCTATAAATGCTGTCGGCGGGATAAGGCGTAAGATGATTCCGGGAGCTATTGTTATTCTTAATCAGATTATTGACATGACAGAGGGCAGGGCATCAACATTTTATGATGAAGAAGAAATCGTGCATGTGGACTTTACCGAGCCGTATTGCCCTGAGCTGCGAGCAGCAGTGCTCACGGCAGGTAAAAAGGCAGGCATTGCGCTTAAAGAAAATGCCGCTTATATATGCGTAAACGGTCCGAGGCTCGAGACTGCTGCGGAGATAAGGGCATTCTCATTGTTAGGTGCTGATGTGGTTGGAATGACAGGCATGCCGGAGGCATCTCTGGCGAGAGAGCTTGCGATATGTTTTTCCGGGATAGGTGTTGTCACAAATTATGCTGCCGGCATTTCAGATAACAGGCTTACCACAACCGAGGTCGTAAGGACAATGGCAGAATCCGCAGAAGTGGTGAAGATTCTTTTAGAAAGGACATTTGTCAACATACCTCATGCAAGAAACTGCATGTGCAAGGATGCCCTTGCGAATGCAAAGATGTGATACTATATAAAATTCCCCATGGATACCATTCTTATAGTTGAAGACAGAGAATCAATGTCAGATATGCTTAAGGAGACCCTCAGAACTGAGGGCTACAGGACTATTACGGCAAAAGACGGGCCGGAAGGCATAAAAAAAATAAAAGAAAACAGGATTGACCTTGTCCTTACCGACCTTAAACTTCCCAGAAAAAACGGCATAGATATATTAATGGCCGCAAAGGAAGAGAATCCTTTAATGCCGGTAATTGTAATGACTGCCTTTGGGTCTGTTGAGACTGCTGTGCTTGCAATTAAAGAAGGCGCATTTGATTTTATTACAAAGCCTTTTGATACCGACCATCTTATTGTGATTATGAAGAGGGCGCTTGAGACTCAAAGACTGATGACAGAGAATATGCTTATGAAAGAGGAGTTTTCATCACAACTCGGACTGCCGAGGATAATAGGCAAAAGCGAAAAAATATCAGAAGTTGCCCAGCAGATACAGAAGGTTGCGCCGAGCAAGACAACTGTGCTGATTTTAGGTGAAAGCGGGACAGGCAAGGAATTGTTCGCAAGGGCAATTCATTACCTTAGCCCGAGGAAAGAATATCCGTTTGTCCCTATAAACTGTGCTGCTATACCAAGGGAACTATTGGAGTCAGAACTTTTCGGGCATGAAAAGGGAGCGTTTACAGGCGCTGATTTCAAAAAGATTGGCAAATTTGAACTGGCTGATAAAGGCACTGTATTTCTTGATGAGATAGGCGAGATGGATACCGCGCTTCAGGCTAAGCTTCTTAGGGTACTTCAGGAAGGGGAGATAGAAAGGCTCGGAAGCCTGAAAACGATAAAGATAGATGTAAGGGTTATCGCTGCAAGCAACCGGGATATTGAAAAGGCTGTTTCAGAAAAGGCATTCAGGGAAGACCTTTACTACAGGCTGAATGTATTCCCTGTCAGGATTCCTCTGCTCAGGGAAAGGGCCGAGGATATTCCTATGCTTGCAGAGTTTTTTCTTAACAAATACTGCGCCGAACTCAAGACGCCTTTGAAGAGTATCTCTGCCGAAGCCCTTGAAATGATGGTTGAGTATCCGTGGAAGGGGAATGTCAGAGAGCTTGAAAATACAATAGAGCGGGCAATAATATTATGTGACGGGAAAGTGATAATGCCTGAGCATATATCATTGAGACCTTTATCCTTTGAGTCGTACATGAAGAATCTCCCGATGGACGGAGCGCTTGAAGATGCCGCAAGAGAGGCATTAAGGATTGCTGAAACGCAGAGGATAATAAAGGCGCTGAAAGAGACAAAGGGAAATAAAAGCAGGGCGGCAGAGATTCTGCAGGTAAGTTACAAAACGCTTTTAACAAAGATAAAAGAATATCATATAGAGGAATAGAATCTTTTAAAAACAGATTTATTTGTACAAAACTGCTTTTATGACAGGGGACTGTCCCAGAATTACGGGCGAAGCCGTAGATTCGGGACTGTCCCCGTATCCGAAATGATTGCTGCCCTTTTTTTGTTTTATCCCTCACATGGTTTTACAGCGGTTAAGGAGATTATTTCAGAAGGGGCATACAATATGGGCGATGGAGAAACTCCAAGTGTTGCAGAAAGCAGGGCATTGCTTAATGCAAAACGGGTTGCCCTTGAGCAGGCAGGGACTTATGTAGAGAGTTATACGAAGGTGGAAAATTTTCAATTAACCAAAGATGAGATACAGGTTCTGACATCAGGAATTATGGAAGTGGAGATACTTGATAAGAAAAGGACTGTTGTCGGCGACGGCTTTCGCTTTTGGGTAAAGATAAAGGCAAGGGTCAATCCTGATAATATTAAAGCGATGGCAAATAAGGTTAAGGGCAAATCAGTTATTGATGATTATAAAAAGATTCAGGAGGCTTATGACAAGAGCCAGAGAGAGATTGAGGAATTAAAGAAGCAATTGGCACAGACAAAGGATAAGAAGGAGAAGGAAAAGGTAGAGGCAAAGATTTCTGATGATGAGAGGATGTTTCAGGCAAATGAGTGGTTTGCTAAAGGATACCAGCATAGTTTAAACAAGGATTACGACAAAGCAATAGAGGCATATACAAGCGCAATTACCTTAAATCCGAATAATGACAAAGCCTACAATAATCGTGGGTTTATT
>JAHILQ010000174.1 GCA_018896985.1 Nitrospinota bacterium | reverse complement strand
CTCGGCAAAGACAGGCAGAAAACTTGTAAACGGAATTCCGAAAAGGCTGAAGACAGCAATGAGAATTATCATGTAAAGGATATTCTTTTGCCCCTTTATAAAATAAAAACCTTCGGCAAGGTCTCTTAAAAACCCTTCTTGTGTGCTCCTTATATCGCCTTTTGCTTTTAGCATAGAGAGGGCGATTATCACAGGGATAAAGCTCGCTGCATTCAGATAAAAACATGAGGGAAGGCCCATATATGCTATTGCCAGTCCGGCAAAGACAGGGCCTATGAGCCGCGCGCCGTTAAAGGCGGCAGAATTGAGCGCAATGGCATTAAGGAGATGCCCTTTGCCGACCATCTCAATAACGAACGACTGCCTCGCAGGCATGTCAAAGGCATTGACTGTGCCGAGAAAAAATGCAAAGAAGATTACCTGATACACAGTTATTACACCTGTATCCGTAAATATGCCGAGCATAAGAGCGGGGACTATTGATAATGCCTGTGTT
Organism: Nitrospinota bacterium; assembly: GCA_018896985.1. Taxonomy (GTDB): domain Bacteria; phylum Nitrospirota; class Thermodesulfovibrionia; order Thermodesulfovibrionales; family UBA1546; genus UBA1546. Next base: position 5,320 of record JAHILQ010000174.1, on the reverse strand, counting down.
GCAATCAGGAGGTTTCTTTTCCTGAATCTGTCTGCCGCAATGCCTCCGATGAGTGTGAAGAGGAGTATGGGAAGGGTTGATGCGGCTGCTACCATTCCGAGATAAAACGGAGATTTCGTTAAGGAGTATACCAGCCATCCCTGCGCGACAGACTGCATCCATGTGCCTGAAAGGGAAATCAACTGGCTGAACCAGAAGAGGCGGAAGTCCCTGAAATATAATGCCGATGATCTCTCTGTGCTTTCCATTATGATATTTTACACAAACTCCTCTATCTTGACAGCAGTTTCAAACACCGCTACGATAGATGACATAAAAGGAGGGCATAAAAGATATGAAAAGATTTATCGTAATTCTCATAGCAGTGTTTTTGTCTTTTGCTTATGCCTCGGCTGCAGAAAAGATAAAGGTTGTTGCAAGCATTTATCCTCTTGGTGATGTAACAAGGCAGGTCGGCAAAGACAGAGTCAGCGTTAAGGTTATGCTGCCGCCTGGGGCATCACCGCATACATTTGAGCCCACGCCATTGGATATGATGGAGATACAGAATTCAAAGATTTTTGTAAAGGCAGGCGCGGGGCTTGAATTCTGGGCAGAAAAGATGATAAAGGCATCTTCTAACAGAAGGCTTATTATTGTTGAAGCAACATCAGGGCTTCCCCTGATAAGGCATGTTCATTCTCATGCCGGCGCAGGCGCTTCTGAAGAAAAAGGGCATCATGGGTCTGCTGACCCTCATGTGTGGCTTGACCCTGTATTAATGAAAACAGTTGTGGATAAGGTAAAGAATGCTCTCTCCAAGGCTGACCCCGAGGGAGAGGCTTATTACAGAGAGAATGCTGAGAAATATAAAAAAGATTTAGATGCCCTTCACATCGAGATTATGAATAGAGTAAAAAGTTTCCGTGTAAAAGAGTATGTAACCTTTCATCCTGCATGGAACTATTTTTCAAAAAGATACGGGCTCAGGGTTGCAGGGGTTATAGAGGAATCTCCCGGCAGAGAGCCTTCTCCGAAACATATTGCAAAGATTGTAAGTGAGATAAAGAAGATAAACTCAAAAATTGTCTTTGCAGAGCCTCAGTTTAATCCGAAGATTGCAGAGGTTGTTGCAAAAGAGGCTGGCGCAAAGGTTTTGTTTCTTGATCCGATTGGCGGCGCTAATGTTAAGGGCAGGGATACATATATAGGACTTATGAGATATAATCTTTCTGTAATGGAAGAGGGGATGAAATGAGTGGGGGAGACTCTGTTTATTTTTCTGTCATTCCGACTTGTTCGGAATCTTTCTTTTTCAGAAGGATTGCGGACAAGCCGCAATGACAAAATAGGGCCAAGCCGGAATGAATGACAGTAATTATGATAAAGGCACATTAAGATTAATATGAACGCAATAGAAATAAAAAACCTTTCTGTTGTTCTGAGCGGCAAAGAAATACTGAAGGATATAAACCTCACTCTTGAAGAAGGAAAATTCCTCGGCATTGTCGGGCCTAACGGCAGCGGCAAGACAACATTCCTGAAGTCAATACTCGGCCTTATTAAGCATTCTACAGGAGAGGTAAGGGTGTTGGGCAAATCTTCCGAGGAATGTTTAAGAGAAGGAGTTTTTGGGTATGTGCCGCAGCATCTTAACCTTGACATTAATTTCCCTGCAAGGGCAATAGATGTTGTGACAATGGGATTATACGGAAAGCTCGGGCTTTTCAGATGGCCTTCAAAAAAGGAGAAAGAAAAGGCGCGTGAATATATAGAGCTTATCGGGATGTCGGGGCATGAGAATTTTCCGTTTGGCGAGATGTCAGGCGGAGAGCAGCAGCGCATCTCTATTGCAAGGGCGCTTGTGAGCAATCCGAAAATACTCATACTTGACGAGCCGAGCACAGGCATAGATGTTGTGGGACAGGAGGATTTTTATCACCTGCTTAAGGGATTCCAGAAGAAACTGGGGTTGACAATTATTATGGTGTCGCATGATATCGGCGCTGTGACAGCATATGTTGATGAGATTGCCTGCCTGAATAAAATTCTCTATTACCACGGCGCGCCTCTTGGCGCGCTTGACGAGAATGTGCTTAAAAGGCTCTACGGCAAGAATGTGGATATACTGATACATTCTGACGGATGTGATAAATGCGAGAGGCTGAGGAAATAATGGAAATCTTGTCATACGGGTTCATGCAAAGGGCTGTTGTCACCGGCATAGCTATCAGCATACTTGCAGGTGTAGTCTCTGTCTTTGTTGTCATGAGAAGGGTTGCATTTGTCGGCTCAGGCATTTCCCATGCGGCATTCGGAGGAGTTGCAATAGGTTTTCTTGCGGGAGTAAATCCTGTCATAACAGCGATGATATATTCCATCCTTGTGGCATTCGGAATTGAGAAAATAAGCTCAAAGGGCAGGGTGGCGGAAGATACCGCCATAGGCGTATTCTTTTCAAGCTCAATGGCTCTCGGCATAGTTCTGATAAGCCTTTCAAAAAGTTACAATGTAGATCTTTTCGGCTATCTCTTCGGCAGCATCCTTGCAATAAGCGAAAACGAGATGTGGCTGACAATTGCAGTAACAATAGTAATCCTTGCTGCGATTATGATGATTATGAAGGAGCTTTTGTTTACGACATTCAATGAAGAACTTGCGATTGTAAGCGGTATCCCGACACGTCTGATTAAATCGCTCTTTCTGCTCTCTATGGCGGTGGCGATTGTTATCTCTATCAAGGTTGTGGGGATTATCCTTGTCTCTGCCCTTCTTGTCATTCCCGGCGCTGTTGCCCAACTGCTTTCAAGAAGTTTTTATCCGATGATGCTCATATCATGCTCTGTTGCCCTTTTTTCTACGATAGCAGGGCTTTATCTTTCATATCAGTTTGACCTCTCGCCGGGCGGCACAATCGTCCTGGTAATCACAGCGCTTTTTTTCGCTGCGTTTTTGAGGGCAAGGAGATAGCCTTCTTTACATCCATCTTTGCATTTTGCGCTCTGAATCTAATAATATAGAATATGCCTAAAAGTAAACGGCAGCACTTCTCAGAAGTGCTCCGTAAAAAGAAGAGTAAGAGACCGGGCTGGGATGAATATTTCATAAATATAGCCAAGGCTGTTTCAACAAGGGCTACATGCCTCAGACGCAAGTATGGCGCTGTGATTACGAAAGACAATATCATTGTCAGCACAGGATATAACGGCGCTCCGGCAGGCATGAAGGATTGTCTTGAGGTCGGAAAATGCACGAGAAAGGAACTTCAAATCCCTCACGGCGAAAGATACGAACTCTGTCACAGCGTTCACGCAGAGGCAAATGCAGTAATACGCGCAGCAGTTCATGAACTTGAAGGCGCAACTATATATATATCAGGAGCCGATGACGGTGCTGATGAATGCCATTCAGAGCCGTGCATGATGTGCAAAAGGATAATACTCAATGCACGGATTGCAAGGGTGGTTTATTCGGATAGTAATGGCAGGTTTCATACAATAAATCCTAAAGAGTGGCTTAAAAAGAGGGTTTGAGGTGGGAATATTTAGTCAATTAAGATGGCAGGATATTCTGGACATTATTCTCGTGTCCCTTCTGCTTTACCGTCTGCTTCTGTTTATAAAAGGCACAAAGGCTGTCCAGATGCTTATAGGTATCGGGGTGCTGCTGCTTGCCTCTATCCTGTCAGGCTATACAGGACTTTACACAATGGACTGGATAATACAGAGCTTCTGGGCGCAGATAGTTATAGCGATGATAGTGCTCTTCCAGCCTGAGATCAGAAGGGCGCTTGCACGGATGGGCGAGACGCCGTTTTTGCAGTCATTCACATCTGCTGAGGAACTCAAATCTCTGGAAGAGATAGTCAAGGCTTCCGTTGCCCTTGCAAACAGAAAGATTGGCGCATTGATCGTTATTGAGCGTGAAACAAGCCTGAATGAATTTGTTGAGATAGGCACATCGCTTGATGCAAGAGTTACGCGTGAAATACTCCTCAGCATCTTTCATCCTTCATCTCCGATACACGACGGAGCGGTTGTTATAAAAGGGAACAGGATTGTTGCCGCAGGTTGTTTTCTGCCTATCATGCTCAGATCTGAGGTTGATAAAGCCATGGGCACAAGACACAGGGCAGGACTCGGACTTACAGAAGAAACAGATGCGGTTGCTATTATAGTTTCTGAAGAAACAGGCAATATCTCTATGGCTGTCGGCGGAAAACTTGAAACCCATATTGACATGGGGACTCTCCGTGATCTATTAACGGATATGTTCACATCCAAGAAGTCGGAGACTCGACTCTACGAGAAGGCAGCACAATGAGAAGGCGATTGCTTGAGAATTTCGGATTGAAAGTTACTGCGGTTGTCATGGCAATAATCTTGTGGTTTTTTGTTATCTCAAAGGGACAGTCTGAGATATCAATTGATGTTCCTATGGAACTTAAAAATATACCGCAGGGGCTTGAGAGTATTAAGCAGGGAGTGAAATCTGTAAATGTGAGCCTGAAAGGGCAGGATAGAATTCTCAGGAATATGAAGCCGTCTGATGTAAGAGTTCATGTGGATTTGAGCAAAGCAAAAAAAGGGAAGGGAATATACTATATAAACAAGGACGATGTTAAAATCCCTCCTACAATTAACATTACAGGCATAACCCCCTCGTCTGCATGGATTGTGCTGGAAGAGACGATTATTAAGACCGTGCCTGTAAATGCAATTATGGCTGGCAGTCCTAAAGAAGGGTTTGTTGTGAGTTCTGTAGAGGTTTTGCCTACGGATGTGGCCATTGAGGGAGTAAGGACAGAGACAGGCAAAGTAAAATTTCTGAGGACAGAGCCTGTTGATATTTCAGACGCTGATAAAACTTTCACTCAGACTGTGCGCATTGATATGGCCGGCAGAAATATAAGAACTGACATGCAGGAAGTCAGCGTAAAGGTTGTTATAAAAAGAAAGTGAACAGTGTAAGTGATTAGTGTCAGTCTCTTACAGTGTCAGTTTTTAGTGTCTGTGTCAGTGACAAATCTTACTGACACTAACCACTGACACTGAATACTGATTTGCTGACACTGACACTGACACTGACACTAAAACGGAGCTTTTATATGAAATTATTCGGGACAGACGGCATAAGAGGCAGGGTAAATAAGTATCCAATGACTCCTGAAAATGTGCTCAGGATCGGAATGGCAGCAGCTAAGGTTCTGAGGAAAAAGCACGGCAGGAATATGGTTCTGATAGGAAAGGACACAAGGCTTTCAGGATATATGATAGAAAGCGCTCTTACCTCAGGGATTTGCTCAATGGGGATGAACGTAACGCTTGTGGGGCCTATACCG
>JAHILQ010000173.1 GCA_018896985.1 Nitrospinota bacterium | reverse complement strand
CGCTGAGCAGACGCGCAATTGACTTTTAGCCCAAAATTTTTTTAAAGTTTAACAGTTAACGATAATATCAAAATAAAAGAGAGGTGCTTATGCAACACTCTGCAATACAATTGATTCTTCAGGCAGGCTATGTGGTTAAAGTGGTATTGCTTATCCTGCTGTTTTTCTCTGTCGTATCATGGGCAATCATTTTTTATAAATACCGTTACCTTTCAAGGGCTAACAAAGAGACAGGCGTATTCCTGAGATCATACAGGGCAGGACGTGACCTGAAAGGGCTCTTAACTGCTGCGCGTTCCATCAATCTCAGCCCTCTGGCAAATATATTTAAATTTACATCCTCAGAAAATATTGTTGACAAAACTGAGATTAAACGGTCGCTCAGAAGATACTCAGCGCTTGAATCGGCAAAGCTTGAGAAATACCTGAGCTTCCTTGCAACCACAGGTTCTACCACGCCGTTTATCGGCCTGTTCGGAACAGTCTGGGGAATAATGAATTCATTCAGAGGGATAGGCGCTGCCGGCTCGGCATCTTTGGCAGTAGTCGCTCCGGGCATTGCAGAGGCATTGATTGCAACAGCTGCTGGACTGGCAGCGGCAATCCCTGCTGTAATCGCCTACAACTATTATCTGAGCAGGGCGCGCCAGATGATTATAGAGATGGAGGACTTCTCCGAAGAACTCCTTGACTTCTTTTCTAAGGAAACAGAATGAAGGCTGGAAGAGACAGAAATGTGCTTTCAGAGATAAATGTAACGCCCTTCGTGGATGTAATGCTCGTGCTGCTCATAATCTTTATGGTGACAGCGCCGCTGCTTCAGCAGGGCATTGATGTGGACCTTCCTCAGGCAAAAGGCAAAGACCTGCCTCCTGAAGAGAGAATAACGCTTATTATAAAAAAAGACGGCGTTATTTATATGAATGACAAACCTATGTCTATGTCTGAGATAAAGCAGAAGCTTACGGCAATCAGCAAATTAAATCCGAATGTCTTTCTTAAAGCTGATAAGGATGTGCCTTACGGTCTTGTTGTTCAGGTGATGAGCGACATAAAGGAGGCAGGGATAGAGAAACTCGGAATGATAACCGAGCCCACGATAAACATAGAAGGGAAATGAAGGAACCGAGCCTTCCAGCAACCACATTTTTCTCTTTTTTGGTTCACCTGACTTTTATCTTTATAGCGCTGATAACAATTAAAAATGCAAATCACTTTACTCTGCCCTCTGCGTATATCGTAAGTCTCGTCGCTGAAATCAGCGAACTGCCTGCGCGGGGCAAAGAAGGGACAGCGGCACAGACAGAGGAACCTGAACAAAAAATGAAACTGCCTTCAGAGCCTTTAAAAAGCAAAGCCTCTGAGGATTCAAGGCAATACATCTCGGACAGAATCGCAGCAATAGAGGCAACAAGAAAGGCAAAGCGCGTTGTTAAACTTAGAAAACTGGTTTCCATCAAAGGAGCTGACAAGCAAGGGAAAGATACAAAAGAAATCTCTCCTCCTGCAAAGGGCAGCGCTAACGAAGCTGCTATATTAGAGGATTATTTTGAAAGGATAGGAAAAGAGATAAGGCAGCGCTGGGCATTCCCCGAGGCATGGGGGAAAAATCTTGAGGCAGTAATCTCTGTGACAATAATGTCTAATGGAGTTGTTAAGATAAATAAGGTTGAAAAAAGCTCGGGCAATGTCCTCTTTGACCGTTCTGTCCTGAGAGCTATTAATAAAGCAAGCCCCTTTCCTCCACCGCCGCATGGAATGGATATAGAATTGCCCCCATTGAGGTTTACGCCGTGAACACAGGTGTCAGGTGTCAGGTGTCAGGTGTCAGTAAAAAACTATTCCCTGTTCCCTGTTCCCTGTTCACTGTTTTATTGCTGTTCATTGTTCACTTTTCACTATTCACTGCTGCTGAAGCAAAGATTTACATTGACATAACCTCTCCTGCGATAAAAAAACTTCCGATTGCTATTCAGGAATTCAGCGGCACAGAGGGAAAACAGATTGCAGACATCATAAGGGATGACCTTGAGTTTACAGGTTTTTTCCTGTGTATTGACAGGGCTGCCTATATAGAGAGCTCTGCCGAGGCTTTCAATCCTAAAAACTGGAGTGTTATAGGAGCAGAGGCTGTGGTAAAGGGGACAGTTATAGGAGAACAAAATATTACAGCAGTTGTATCGCTATACGATGTTTTTGAGGGGCATGAGATATTCAAGAAGCAATATAAGACAGGAAAAAGTGCGATAAGACAACTGGCACATACGATAGCAAATGATATTTATAAACACATCACAGGAGAAGAAGGGATATTCGGGACAAAGGTGGCATTCGTTGCAGAAGATGAGGGCAAAAAAGGTCTTTATATGATGGACTGGGATGGCGCAGGCGTTAAAAGACTTGGGATTAAAGGAAATTTTGTCCTCAGGCCGCACTGGTCGCAGGACGGCAGCAAGATAGTCTACTCATCTGAAAGGGGTGGACAATGGGGAATATATCTGTTAGACTTTACAACAATGTCAGAAAAAAAACTTTTTGCCTCAAGGGGCCTTAATATCGCAGGCAATTTTTCCCCTGACGGAGATGAGATTATGTTTTCATCATCACAGGATGAAATGTATGGTTTATATAATTTAAGGATTTCAGATTCAAAACTTACACGGATAACCTCTGCAAGATGGATAGAGATCTCGCCTGCTGTCTCGCCTGACGGAAAACTTGTTGCATTTGTATCAGACCGCGGCGGGACCCCTCAGATATACATAATGAACAGAAACGGACACGACACAAGAAGACTGACATTTGAGGGCTCGTACAATACCTCGCCAGGCTGGTCGCCTGACAACAAAAAGATTGTGTTCGTCGGCAGGGTTTCAGGCAAGCAGCAGATTTTCATTATCTCGCCTGACAGCTCAGAGCCTACCCAGCTCACAGACAAATGGAATAACGAAGACCCTTCATTTTCTCCTGATGGAAGATTTATAATATTCTCGTCTGACAGAAACGGAGACAGCAGCATTTACATAATGAGGGCAAACGGCGAATCTCAAAAAAAAATAACACCGCCATGGTTACGGGCCTTTGGCCCAAGGTGGTCGCCGAATTAAATAAGTTATCAGTGACGGTGAACAGTGTAGTCGAAAACTGACACTGGACACAGACACTTAAAAAGGAGGAGGTTTTATGAAAAGGATTTTTTTGTTGGTCTTGGCTTTAGTTTTAGTTTTCGTTTTTGCAGGATGTGCAAAAAGGGCGGTAACCACACCTGTTGAGCAGGAAGCGCCAAAGGAAACTGCTCAAAAAGCTGCCCCTGTTGAGCAAACACCGATGGAGGCAGAGGAGCCGGTTATGGCAAAGGCAGAGCCTAAGAAGGTAGAAACTATGCCGGTAAGGGAAATTACAGAGGCAAAATCTTTCCAGTTCGGAAATATACATTTTGATTTTGACAAATACACTATAAGGGAAGATGCAAAGCCGACTCTAAAGTCTATAGCAGACTGGCTTATAAAAAATAGGGATGCAAAAATGATCCTTGAAGGGTATTGCGATGACAGAGGCACTAACGAATACAATCTTGCGCTCGGAGAAAAAAGGGCAAAATCTGCAAGGGATTACATCGTATCAGCAGGCGTGACAAAGAACAGGCTTGACACAATAAGCTATGGCGAGGAAAAACCTCTCTGCAAAGAGCAGACTGAAGACTGCTATCAGAAAAACAGAAGGGTAGAGTTTGTATCAGGAAAAGCAGGTAAATAGGTGAAAAGGTTTGCCATAATTCTCCTGTTGTTTCTTGCAGGATGTATAACCGATGAGCTTGCGGTGATGAAGGCTGACATTAATCAGCTTAAAAAAGATTCCTTTGATATAAAGAAAGAGACCTCAGAGACAAAATCTGCATTTAAGACAGAGATTGCTGAGATCAAAGAAAAATCAGCAAAAGAAGACTCGCTTAATGCTATCAGGGAAGGCATGGTGTCGCTCCGCTCAGAGGTCTCAGGAATCTCAAAAGATTTACAAACCCTGACAGGGAGGTTTGATGAGAGTAAATATTTTATTGACAAGTCTCTTAAAGACAAATCTTCGGAGATAGACCTGCTCCGCTCTCAGATAACCGCCCTTGAAACACAGGTTAAGGAAATGCAGACAAAGCTCTCTGCAAAAACAGAAACAGACACTACGGCAAAAGACAAGCCTGATGTAAAAAAAGAAAAGAAAACCGATACTGAAGAGACAAAAGCTCCTGAGACAAAAACCCCTGAAGTAAAAGATCCTGTAAAAGTATATGGGGCAGCCTATGCCTCCTTCAAAGACAAAAAATACAAAGAGGCGCGAGAAAAATTTGAGGCGTTTCTGAAAGAGTTCCCGAAAGATAAACTTGCAGGCAATGCCCAGTTCTGGATAGCTGAAGCCTATTACGCTGAAGAAGACTATGCAGGCGCAATTGTTGAATATGATGCGCTCCTGAAAAACTATCCAAGCAGTGAAAAGGCTCCGGGCGCTCTTTTAAAACAGGGGTATTCATTCATTGAGATGGGCGATAAGAAAGCCGCAAGAGGAATTCTTGAACAGCTTAAAGAAAAATATCCCAAATCCAGAGAAGCTGCCCTCGCAAAGAAAAAGCTGGAGGAGATGACCAAAAAGGACAAGAAGTAAACCCCGTTAGAAATTCCCGCGGGGCATTATTTCTAACGGGGTAAATGGCAGAACTGAGAGATAAGTTTAACAGAACAATAGATTACATGCGCATCTCCATCACTGACAGGTGCAACCTGCGCTGCGTCTATTGCATGCCTTCTGACGGACTGCGACTGATAGAGCACAAAGAGATTCTGTCTTATGAAGAGATACTAAGAATAATAAGAATAGCATCGGGGCTCGGCGTCAGAAAGATCAGGATAACAGGCGGCGAGCCCCTGGCAAGAAAAGACATTACAAGCCTGACTTCCTCAATAAAAAATATCCCCGGCATAGAAGACCTCAGCATTACAACAAACGGCATCCTGCTTGAGAAGTATGCGGCAAAGCTCATAGAGTCAGGCGTTGACAGAGTAAATGTAAGCCTTGATTCGCTCAGGCCTGAAAGGTTTAAAGAGATAACAAGG
>JAHILQ010000017.1 GCA_018896985.1 Nitrospinota bacterium | reverse complement strand
CTTTTTGGGAATCAGACGTTTAAATTTTTGGAAAGTGCGTTCCCCAGTCATACCATTTCCAGACATCCCTTGTCAGGTCTTTATATTCGGTTTTTATATGCTCAAACAGGCGTGCATTTTCTATTGCGATAGCGCCCTGGCATGCAAGGGCAGAAAGAAAATCTATCTCTGACTCGCTGAAGGTATATGGGACAGATGTGTATACTCTGAGAACTCCTATTGCTTTCCCTCTGACAATAAGGGGCAGAGAAAGAAGCGACATTATGCCTTCCCTGATTATCTCATCCGGATACTGAAGTCTTTTGTCCTTTCTGATGTCAGGCGCTGATACAACCTTACATTTGAGACATTCTCTGTCTATGGGGCTCTTCACCACTTCAACAGGCCCTTTCCCCATATACGCACTGCTCAGGCCGTAAGCTGCCCTTACCTCAAGCGTCCCTTTTTCCTCGTCAAGGAGCCTGATTGACGAAGCCCTCAGCCTTAACGTTTTCGCAGCATTTTCCACTATCATCTGAAGAACTTCCTCGAGGGAAAGTGTTGAACTTATTGACTGTGATATTTTTATCAAGGCGCGCATTTTATCCCATATCCTTACCCTGTCTGCAAGTATGCCTCCCAGAAATGCAAGCGCCCTGAGCTTCTCTATCTCTCCGGCAGTAAAATCATGAGGCGCTGCTGTATATACCCTGACAACGCCTATAGCCCTCTTCTCCGCCATAAGCGGAACGCTGAGCACTGATTTTATGCCCTCTTTTTTAGCCTCTTCAAGATAAAGGACATGCGGCTCCTTTAATATGTTCTTGGTCTTTACAGCCTTTCCTTTAAGAACCTTCCGGTCAACAGGATGTTTTTTCAGAACAACAGGTCCTTTTTTCAGATACTTCTTGCTCAGGCCGTATGCAGCCACAATCTCAAGGGTCTGATTCTTTTCATCAAGCAGCCTGATTGTAGCGCCTTTAACACCCATAATCTCTGTGATATTTTTTGCGAGGATGTTCAGTGTGGTATCGAGGTTGCGCGCCTTAGCCAGTTCACCGCAGAAAGCGCACATACTGTCTTGTTGTCTCTTCATAAGACAATCCTATCAAACAGAAAAAGGGTTGTCAAGGATTGGGGTTGGGAGAAAATTCTGCGCTATCCTGTCTTTTCAATAATCTCTTTTACACGCTGGCTTACCAGTTTGCCGTCTGCCTTGCCTTTAAGTTTAGGCATGAGTTCCTTCATCAGCCTGCCCATATCTTTCATACCGGCAATCCCTGCCTCCTGAATTGTTGATTTAATGATTTCATCAACCTCTTCAGGAGAAAGCTGCTCAGGGAGATATACCTGAATAATGTTTATCTCTTTATTTTCTTTTTCTGCAAGGTCATTTCTGTTTGCCTTTAAATACTGTTCTACAGATTCCTTGCGCTGCTTGACCATTGTAGAAAGCACACCCGTAATATCTTCTTCAGTAAGCTCACCCTTTCCGCGTTTTGCAATCTCTGCGTTCTTTATTGAGGACTTCATCATCCTGAGAGTGGATGTCCTCAGTTCACTCCCCTCTTCCTTACTCTTCATGCTTGTCACAAGGTCTTCATTTATTTTCTTTAAAATGTCCATATAATTATTCTCCTTAACGTTTTTGTCTTTTAGTATACACCAATCGCAATATCTCTAATTAATACAAACGTATTAACCCGAAAAATGCAGTTCACTTATTTTCATGGCAGGCATGTGTGCTGAAAAGCCCTTTGCCTATCTGCGTGCTATACGCACAGGTAGATAAGACATTTATGATATTAAAAACAGTCAAATAAGCTTCTCCCCAGTCCATATGTATCAGCATGTTTTGCATGGCCGAGCCAGCTTTGGACAGAGGGACTTTCAAACTATACTCAAAGACAGGCTTTTCAGGTATAATGATGTAAGGCAGCTATGACTATAGAAATTATAGACCGACAACTCCGCACTAAAGGAGTGCTCTATAGCATAAAGGCTTCTGATAAAATATTAAAGATTCTTTATCTTTCTCATGCGATAGAAAGAATAAAAAAGTGGGGCATTACAGAAGAAATGGCAGCCGAAGCATTGATTCTGCCTGAAGAAGTGATAAGCGGTCATAGAAACAGATATATCGCTCATCGAAGATACGGAGATCACTTGGTCAGGGCTGTTTATGAGTATGAAGGGAAAATGCCTGTGCTGGTTACAGTGTATTTTCCGTATAGCGAGCGCTATTTTAAAGGAGGTGGGATTTATGAAGATAAAATACTCGGCTGATGCCGACATCCTCTTAATTGAACTTAGAGACGGCACGCCTGTAGATTCAGTGGACTTAAAAGAGGGCGTTATCCTTCATCTTGACGGCGATGGATTACCGCTTGAGATCGAAATACTCGATGCCTCAAAACTGGCAATGCTTAAAGAAATAAGCGTATTGACACCAATAGGGGTTGCGAGATAACGTTCTAATTTGCATTCCAATTATCCTAATTCAGCGGGATAATGTCATAGAGCCTTGTTACTGACGGTATTCCATTGCCCATTTTTTTACGCCTGTCATCCCTGCCCCGTATCAAGGTACGGGATAAACTCCAGCAGGAATCCTGAGAAAAGGACTGGATTCTCTCCTCGGCGAGTCGCTGTGGCGACCGCATCAAGTGCAGAATGACTGATGAAAAATGCAGCGGCCATGAGGCTCTGCCTCCACGAGAAAATAGAAAAGAAAGATTGCCACGCCGGAGCCTGCCCTGAGCGATAAAACGAGATTGCTTCGCTCCGCTCGCAATGACGGAGGAGAGATGCAGAAAATAGAATTTTAGAACTCAGAAAATAACTGCCGAGTGTAAAAATTTAAAAATCCAACAATTTATTTTCCTCCTGCAAGGCGGAAGCCAAAGCTGCAGCTCCCGCCGTCCGGCGTGCCGAGGAAGCGAGATAGCTCGCACGCACGTCCCTCTCGCTGAAGTCCCAGCTGCCGCCGCGAATGACACGGCGGGAGCCTGAATTCGGCCCCTTAGGATTAACTCTATGGCTGTTCTTATAATAGCCAGAGTCATACCAGTCCTGAACCCACTCCCATACATTTCCGCTCATATCATATATTCCAAGTCCGTTAGGCTTTTTCTGTTCTACAGGATGTGTTTTACTTCCTGAGTTGCTTTGATACCATGCATATTCTCCAAGGTCTGATTCATTGCTTGTGCCTGCATAGTTTACGTTATTCCCTCCGCTTCGAGCGCTATACTCCCATTCTGCCTCTGTTGGAAGACGAAATCCCCCCATCCCCCCTTTGCTAAAGGGGGGTGAGGGGGGATTATTCTTTTGATTCAGTTTATTTATAAATTTCTGAACATCATTCCATGATACTTGTTCTACAGGACAGTTGTCGCAGTTTTTGAAATATGATGGATTATTCCCCATTATTGCCTTCCTCTGTCCTTGTGTTACCTTGTATTTTCCCATGTAAAAGTCATCTACGCAGACTTTGTGGACTGGGTTTTCATTACTCCACCCATCTCCGAATGTGTCTCCCATCTGAAAGCAGCCGCCTTTGACTTTGACAAGGATAAACTCAATGCCGGTGGTGGGGTCTTTGAATGACCCCCTTCCCCCTTTGTCCCCCATTGCCAAGGGGGGAGTGGTTGATACAAATGCAAGAACAAACAGTGCTATTAAAATCTTTCGCATTTTAACCTCCTGCGCTGCTTTTTTACCGTTGAATATACTGTTAAAACAATACTGAAATACAATAAGTTAAATCAAGGTAAAATTCACATTGCCTTGTCATTTGAATAACCCAATGAATAACCCAACTAACAAAATTCCGCTGCTTCGTAACCCCCGTTTAGAAAAGATGGAGAACCCCTGACGTTAAATGGCAGAGATTTCTAACGGGGTAAAGGTTTTGTCTATGACTCGTAGAGAGGCGCATATACCTGCCAAATATTTTTTAAAATACAGTTTTGGTGTTTAGTTGACAATTCATGCGCCTTTCCGAAAAAATAACCCATGATTGACAACCTGAGAGACAGGGTTATAAGCGGGCAATCCATAACAAAAACTGAAGCCGTTCAAATTTCCACGATTCAAAAAACAGAGATATTCGACCTTTTTGCCGCAGCTAACAGAATACGGCAGGCATTCAGGGGAGACTCTGTTGACCTCTGTGCGATAGTCAACGCAAAATCAGGTGCATGCCCTGAAGATTGTTCTTACTGCGCCCAGTCTTCAAGGAGCAAGACTGAAACAGCCATTTACCCGCTCATCAATAAGAACGCTGTGATTGAAAAGGCAAAAGAAGCGAGGGATGCAGGCGTAAAAAGATTCTGCATTGTCACAAGCGGAAGAAAGATCGGGAAAAACGAACTGAAAGAGATATGTTCAATGATTAAGGATATAAGGGGAATTGGTCTCTTGCCGTGTTCAACACTCGGTTTGCTGAACAAAGATGAACTTAAATTTCTAAAAGACAGCGGTCTTGAGAGATACCACCACAATCTTGAAACATCCGAGAGATTCTTTCCTGAAATATGCAGAACCCATACATACAGCGATAAACTGAACACTATAGATGCAGCCATGACAGCAGGAATTTCTGTCTGCTCCGGCGGGATATTCGGGATGGGTGAGACATGGGAAGACAGGATTGATATGGCTTTTAAATTAAAAGAACTCGGCACAGATTCTGTTCCGATAAACTATCTTATTCCTGTTAAGGGGACACCGATGGGAGAACAGGACATGCTCAATCCATTTGAAGCCCTAAAAATAGTGAGCCTTTACAGGTTCATTCTTTCGCAAAAGGAGATACGCATCTGCGGGGGAAGGATGCAGGTTTTAGGTGAATTTAATTCAATGGTTTTTATGGCAGGAGCAGATTCTCTCCTTACAGGAAATTATCTTACAACAACAGGCAGGACATTCAGTGACGACCAGCTTCTGATAAAGGATTACGGACTGAGGACAGGCTGAGATGTGGAGCATTCGTATGCGGGCATCAAAAGCTATCAGCCATCAGCTATCAGTTGTCGGCATCAAAAAACTCAAAATCAGAAAAACTCTCGACTCTAAACTCTCAACTCTAAACTCTGAGCATATATCCGGAGCTGAAGGAATATGCGAAGAGTCTGAAATATTAAAGGTCAGCGGTGAATATATAAAAAGGGCTTTAACCCATTCCAGAGGCGAACCTGACAAGATTGTAATCACAATTGAAAAAATAAGACAGAAGCCGAAAACAATTTCATTGCTGCCTGTCGCAACTTTCAAATGCGCCTCTCCTGAAGAAGCAAGGAAAATCATAACACAGAAATTGGAATCTCTTGGCATTTCAAAAAAAGCCATTGACAATGGATTCGTTGTTCTTAATTCAAAAAAGACAATGCGGGGCGCATCGCTAATACTCCTGAAATCAGGAACACGCGTTGAACCCGACAAGGAAAGAGGCGTAAGAGTATCGAGAATGGGAATTGAGAGATTAACGGAAAAAAATCTGTCAGAAAAACTGTTAAGAGCAAGGATAAATACAACAACAGTGAAAGAGGCATTAATGCTTGCTTCAAAGGCGGCGTCATGGCCTGATGTTATCGCAGAGATCTGCATCTCCGATGACCCTGATTATACTACCGGCTATGTTGCATCAAAGGAATTCGGATATCTGAGGATACCGAATATCAAGAGAGGGGAGGAAATGCACGGAAGCAGGGTATTTTTTATCAGGGAAACTGCTGATATTGCCGGATTAATCTCTTATTTGGAAAGAAAACCTGTTATCATTATATAATCAATAAAAAACAGAGGATAGAAACAAAAAAATCTCGCAAATACAGATGAAACAAACTATATTCCTTATAGGTAATCCCGCAGCAGGCAGGAATGCTCTGAGGAAAATCAATGAAGCAACAGCAATTATTAAAAACAGGGGACACGATGTTGAGATGCTGCTGACCGGAAAAAGAGGAGATGCTGAGTCATTCGCAAGGCAGATTAGTTCAGAGTCTGGAGTTCAGTCTATCCGACCCGTAGGGAGGTTGGAGTTTAAAAACAACTCGTCACTCGTCACTTGTCACTCGTCACTTTTAATTATCGCGGCAGGCGGTGATGGAACATACAATGAGGTGATTAACGGCATTGCCTGCACCAACATACCAATGGCGATACTCCCTCTTGGAACAACAAATGTCCTTGCTAAAGAACTCAACATACCCGAAGATGTAGAGAAGGCTGTTGATATTGCCCTGAATGGCAAAATACATACTATCTGCCTTGGGAAAATAACTAGTACCCCCCCCCTGCCCCCCTTTACTAAAGGGGGGCAGGGGGGGGGTAATCACTCCTCACTCCTCACTCGTCACTTTTTACTGATGGCAGGGATTGGATATGACGGCGAAACAGTTTATGGAATAAAGAAGGGGCTTAAAAAATACTCAGGAAAAGGAGCATATATTCTGAGCGGTTTAAAGACGCTGATGAGATGGGCGCCTGATAAATTGACCTTCACCATGGACGGCAAATCCTGTGAAGGATACTCTGCAATAATCTGCAAGACATCAAAATATGCAGGCAATTTCAGGATTGCGCCTGATGCACATATAAAGAACGCCGATTTTTATGCCTTCATTATGCACGGTAAAAACCGTTTGGATATTTTTAGATATGTCTCCGGTATAGTTATGGAAAAACACCTTAAATTTACAGACATAACATATAGGAAAATAGAGAACATGGAAGTCAAGGGTAAAGCACACGTACAGATAGACGGAGATTACTTTGGCATGACACCGGCAATGATTGAGATTGTGCCTGACGCTCTGAGGCTGGTATATTAGACGATGGATTATCTATTACTGCTTCTTCCTTAACAAGGATTCCATTTTTCCGTGGAATGAAAGAAGGGCTTCTCTCAGTTTATCCTTTGAAACATGCTCCTTCTCAATAAGCGCCATAACATGCAGCAATTCAGAATCAATGCTTTTACGAAAACCGTCTCTATCAAAGGATTTCTTCTCAAACTCGTCCAGCATCTTGTTCACTTCTAAAACAAACGACCTGACATAGAAGTCATCGCTGTTGCGTACAGAAAGCCGTCTGTGGTAATTGCCTGTCAGTATAAGTTTCATCTCCATCTTTAATCTCTCAAACGGGCCGATAAACCTGTGCGTGAAAAACAGGGCTAATACAACAACAATAATCACATAACCCAAAAACACTGCTATGAAAGAAAAAACTCCGTGCTCTACCCTCGCTCCAAGCTCTTTGGTTAAATACGCAAAGATGATTCCGGCAAGAAGCGACCAGATAACTATGAGTGAAATTGAAAGGCGCAGTTCTTTCGCCATAAAAAATCTCTGTTTAATCTCTTTCGCCTTCCTCTTTTCCATCATAAATATTCTATCATTAAACATGAGATTATTATCAAGAATTATTCTTTTAAGCCCATCCATGCTTTATAATTAATACATGCATAGAAGATGCCTGAAGACAAGCACGCTATTCACAATATTAATTGCAATACTGCTTCACAGTCTTTGCATTTACGACAACTCCTTAGCATTTATAAAACCTGCTAATCCCGGTTACGTCCGAGTTATTAAGGTGCATGACGGCGATACCGTAACTATTGTTTTAAACAGCAGAAAGGAAAAGGTGAGATTGATAGGCATAGATGCTCCGGAAATCAAACAAAGACCGTGGGGGACAAAGGCAAGAAAGCACCTTGAAAAAATGCTGACAGCGTCCAACCGGAAAGTTACCCTTGAATTTGATGTGGAAAGAAGGGACAAACACGGACGCCCCTTATGTTACATATTCACACCTGACAGAAAGATGCTGAACATCCAAATGGTTAAGGACGGATATGCCGTGCTGCTTACCCTCCCGCCAAATATTAAATATGTTGATGAATTAAGAATAGCGCAAAATGAGGCAAGACAGCATAGACGCGGCATATGGGGCAGCAGCGGACTCAAGGAAACACCTTCTGAATTCAGGAAAAAACATCCGAGAAATAACTGAGATACACCTGAGTCTTGACTTCCGGTTTGTTAATGCATAAAATATAGTTTATATAAAGGCTATTGTATGCTCAAAAGATTTGCTGAATATTTAACTTACGATATCGTTCAACTGGAGCAGGGGCGTCTTGCCGACGCACTTGTCTTTTTCACCTATGACACCATAAAGATATTCTTCCTCCTCTCTGTTGTCATTTTCTTCATATCAATTCTCCGAAGTTACTTTTCGCCTGAAAAGACAAGACGCATCCTTTCGCATAAAAAAGAATTTATAGGAAATATCCTTGCAGCCTTACTTGGAGTTGCGACTCCGTTCTGTTCGTGTTCTGCTGTGCCTCTTTTCATCGGTTTTGTCGAGGCCGGCATTCCTCTTGGCGTTACATTCTCATTTCTTATTGCATCGCCCATGGTTAATGAAATCGCAGTTGTGCTCTTGTGGGGCTTGCTCGGATGGAAGCTCACAGCGCTTTATATTGGAACAGGGCTGATTGTTGCAATACTGAGCGGTATCATTATCGGAAGATTACGGCTCGAAAAGTGGGTCGAAGAATATGTATATAAAATCCACACTGCTGAGGATCTTGAGACACCAAACCGTACATTCAGGGAAAGAATTGAATACGCCCAGCACAATACAATAGATATCCTGAAGCGAATCTGGCTCTTCATCCTTATTGCGATCGGCATCGGCGGCTTTATCCATGGATACGTTCCAGAGGACTTCCTGCTCAGATACGCAGGGCCTGATAATCTATTCGCAGTTCCCATTGCAGTTATTATCGGAGTTCCTCTCTATTCGAATGCAGCCGGAGTCATCCCGATTGTCTCAGCCTTGATCAGCAAAGGACTTGCCGTTGGCACAGTGCTCGCCTTTATGATGGCAGTAACAGCTTTATCACTGCCTGAGATGATAATCCTGAGGAAAGTAATAAAACTGCCTCTGCTCGCAGTGTTTGTGGGCATAATGACTGTAACAATAATACTGGTAGGTTATCTGTTCAACGCAATCTTGTAATAAATTTCAGGAGGGGTAATGGATATCAAAGTATTAGGTCCCGGCTGTGCGAACTGTCACAGGATGGAAGAGATGGCAAAAAAAGCTGTTGCAGAACTCGGCATCGAAGCAACGATTGAAAATATCACGGACATTGCGGAGATAATGAAGTATACGATGTCAACTCCCGGTCTTGTGATAAACGGCAAACTAAGACATTCAGGCAAACCTTTACCAGACATTGAAAAGGTAAAGGAACTGATCAGGCAAGAGGCGTAACCATCCATGGAAACAATCCTCACCATATTTAAGGCGCTTTCTGATGAGACAAGGCTGCGGATATTAAAGCTCCTTGAGGATGGAGAACTGTGTGTCTGCAATATTGTCACAGCCCTGGACATGATTCAGCCAAAGGTCTCTTTTCATCTCGGAGTGTTAAAAGAAGCAGGTCTTATAAAGGATAGAAAACACGGAAGGTGGATTCATTACAGGCTTGATGACTCGGATATGTTCAAAAGGTCTTTAATTCTGTCTGTGCTTGAAAGAACATCTAATGCTGCCGCCGCAGAGGATAAGAAAAGACTTGAAATGTTTTTGAAGAGCAAAAACACAAAAACAGATTGCATCAATCTCAAAAATACTCTGAGAGGTGGAAATGATTAAAGTAATGTTTCTGTGCACAGGGAATTCCTGCAGAAGCCAGATGGCGGAAGGGCTTGCAAGGGAATTCGGTAGTGGCTTAATAGAACCATTCAGCGCAGGGCTTATGGCTGCCGGCTTGCATCCAAGAGCTGTTTCGGTAATGAAAGAGATAGGAATAGACATATCAAAACAAAAATCAAAAGGCATAGACGAATCTCTCTTGAAAAAAATGGATATTGTCATCACTCTATGCGGCAACGCAGAAGAATCTTGCCCATGGACTCCGCCTGAGATAAGGCGCATCCACTGGCCGATAGCTGACCCTGTCGGGACCATCGGTTCTGAGGAAAAAATCATGAATGAGTTCAGAAAAACAAGAGATGCGATAAAAGATAAGATTGTTCGATTTATAGAGGAGGTAAGAGATGCTCAGAGGATTGCTTGAGAAACTTCACAACTTCAGGCTTCTGCCGGTATTTGTAATTGTCAGTATTGTAATAGGTATTGCCATAGGCAAATGGTATGGGATTTCAAATTTTGAACTCACACCTCCGATTGCTGCCATTAAATCAATATTTCACGGAACTTACGAATTTAACATCCCTAATACTATTGTGCTCGGTATAGTCATAGGGCTTTTTATGATGATGTATCCTGCTATGGCAAACATAAGATTCGAAGATTTAGGAAAGGCTGCAAAATCTCCGAAGCAATTGCTCATCGTCATGTTCTTTAACTATGCAGTCGCCCCGTTCTTTATGCTCCTTCTCGCAAAAATATTTTTGAGCGGTGAGCCAGACCTTTACACAGGGCTTGTCCTTTAGAGGTGACGGTAATGCTTTCCCTTGTATGGTTCGCGAAATCAACTGGGCACAAGCTATTCAAAGAGAAGATATAGAGATGTGGAAGAATATGCTATATCCCGATAGAAAATCCGAGGACTAAAGTCAAGGAGGCAACAAATATGAAAATTGAAATCTATGACCCGGCAATGTGCTGTTCATCAGGGCTATGCGGGCCGGCATTGGACCCGGTGCTCGTAAAGATGAATGATGCAGTGCTGGTATTGAAAAAACAGGGGATTGAGGTCGAGAGATACAACCTTGCACAGCAGCCTAAAGACTTTATGGCAAACAAAACAGTAGCAGATCTACTTCATAAAAACGGCAAAAAGAGCCTGCCGGTCACTATTGTAAACGGCGAGGTGTTTAAGGCAGGAGAATATCCTGTATATGAAGAACTGTGCAATGCGCTTGGTATTGAACCGTTAAGACATAAACCAATGACGCTGTCAGCACAATAAAGAAAGGAGGACTCATGCTTACTTTAACTGATAACGCAGTAAAGAGATTCAAAGAGATGCTCGTGGAGGAAAACGGCAACGATTACGGGATAAGGATATTCGCAGCAACTAGCGGCTGTTGTGGTCCATCCCTGGCCATAGACATAGCCGATGGAGCTGAAAGGGGCGATGCAACCCTTGAGAAAAACGGGATAAAGGTTTTTCTGGAGAAAGAGGCAAGTAAGCTGCTTTCAGAAGCAACCATAGATTTCTCTGATAAACGGGGATTTATTATAAACGGTATGCCGCAGACTTCCTGTTGCGGCTAACACAATAAATGGAGATTAAAATGACAAAACACATATTCTTTTCAGGAAAGGGCGTCGTCGGCAAGACAACAATGGCGTGCGCCACAGCTATCCGCCATGCATTGGAGGGCAAAAAGACACTCATAGTTTCTACAGACCCAGCCTCAAATCTTTCCGATGTCTTTGAGCAGGAGATATGGCATAAGATTACACAAATAAAAAGCATAGAAAATCTCTATGCTATGGAGATAGACCCGGATGAGGCAACACGGGAATACAAAGAGAAAATAATAGCGCCCTACAGGCAAATCATGCCTAAAGATGTAATCGCCTCGATTGACGAGCAATTAAGCGGTCCCTGCACAACTGAGATGGCGTCCTTTGACAGGTTTATTGATTTCATGGAAGCTGATGAATATGATGTCATCGTCTTTGATACAGCTCCGACAGGACATACCCTAAGGCTCCTTGACCTGCCATTTGATTACGCTAAACAGGTAGAGATGATGGTTTCTGCCGATGAGGCAAAAACAGCAAAAGAAGCTACAGAAAACAGGTTCAGAAAGATTATAGATATACTCAAAGACAAAAACCGCACAACCTTCTGCATTGTGCTTTATCCTGAATCCACGCCAATTTTGGAGTCCTATAGAGCTATGCTTGAATAGAGCTATGCTTGATCTGAAAGAGGCAGGGATAGAAACGCAACTTGTGGTTGCAAACATGATCCTCCCTCAAGATGCTTGCACAAATGATTTCTTTAAAAACAGGAGAAATATGCAGATAAGGTATCTCGCGGAGATTCAGAACAGATTTCAGCTTCCTGTGCTTCAGTTCCCATTGATGCAGGAAGAGATAAAAGGGCTCTATCACCTGGAAGCGGCGGTAGCGAGTCTTTAGCGGCATACCCAAAACCAAAGGAGGGTCCAAATATGCCTACATACGAATTTATCTGTAATTACTACGGCAATAAGTTTGAGGTCTTTGCGACTGCCAGCCAGAAAGAAAAGGGTACAGATATGCGATCCCACACCAGTTAAGATTAAATGAAATTGGAGGCAGGTCTTGATTGAGGATATCGGTATAGTAACAAAGATCGAAGGAGACATCGCATTCATTGAAGTAGAACGCACTTCTGCGTGTGCGAAATGTACGTTTAGAGAGGTGGAAGAATTAGCAGGCGGAAAACCTGTTTTTGAGGCAATAAACACTGCAGGGGCGGGTATAGGAGACAAGGTTAGGATTACAACAACCCTGAAGACATCTGCCATTGTTTATGGAATCCCCGTAATGCTGTTGATAATAGGGGCAATCATGGGTGTTTATCTATCAGGAAAGATGGATAAGTCCCCTGACACCATGGCCGGAATCCTTGGTATGGCAGGTTTGATTATAGGGATACTGATGTTGCTTCTTTTCCGGAAAAAGGGGACAAAAAAAGAATATATGCCGGTAGTTGCTGAGATTATCAGAGAAAATTTGTAGAAAATTTAAAACACAAATCATAAGGAGACATGAGTTGCTGAAAGTTGAACCATCACCTGATTGTCCGCCGGAAGAGGGCCATTATCTCCGCGGTAACGACTATTCTCCGGTAGTCGTGGCTGTGGTACTCATTTATTACTATGACAAAATTCCGAAAGAGATAGAAAACATGGTGCGGGTCGGGGTTGAGGGCGGCGCTGCACTTTCAGGTACAATTCAGACAGAAAATATAGGGATAGAAAAAATGGTTTGCAATATTATAGGCAATCCGAACATCAGATACATTGTTTTAACAGGGACTGAATCCCCTGGCCATTCGACAGGCGATGCAATAATGGCATTGGTCAAGAATGTCGTAGACGAAAGAAAGAAGATTGTAGGAACAAGGGCACCGACTCCCTATTTTTTTAACCTGCCTGTAGAATATAGTGAAAGGTTCAGAAAACAGATCAAAGAAGCCGTTAACCTACTCAATAGGGGGACTCCTGAATTGATAAAGAAGGCTGTATGGTCCTGCTATCAGGAAAATCCGACTCAATTTGAAGATTATACACTCCATGATATAGGTGCATATCCTGAAGAGCCGATTAGTGCGAAGCTCACATGGAAAGTGACGAATCCAGTTGCAGAGCCGAAAGACGAGGAAGAGCGGAGGCAGAAAGAGGAGTTGCAGAAGAAGATGGAAATGATAAGGGAAAAAGTGGAGGAGAAGAAACAGAGGGGGAGATGAAAGTTTTGACCCATCGGGTTTAAAGGATGGTTGAGAAATGAGAGCCTATAGATTCAAAAATATTATTCAAGAAATTCTTTCTCCAGCAGGCATCTCCATCAACGGAAATCAACCATGGGATATTCAGGTCAGGAACGACAAATTTTATCAAAGGGTCATGAGAGAAGGAAGTTTAGGGCTTGGTGAGTCGTATATGGATGGATGGTGGGAATGTAAATGTCTGGATGAATTTTTCCACAGGCTTATACCGTCTCGACCCGAAGATAAAATCAGAAAGGATTGGAAATCGCTTTTTCATATTCTCAATGCAGTAATACTCAATAAGGGTAGCAAGTCAAGGGCATTCCAGATTGGTGAGAAGCATTATGACATAGGCAATGAGCTTTACATGAACATGTTGGATAAAAGAATGGTTTATAGCTGTGCTTATTGGAAAGATGCCAAAAATCTTGATGAAGCACAGGAAGCCAAGCTGGACCTAATCTGTAGAAAATTAGGCCTGCACAGTGGGATGAGAATCCTGGATATCGGGTGTGGATGGGGAAGTTTTGCAAAATATGCCGCAGAAAAATGCAGGGTTGAAGTGATTGGTATCACTGTCTCTAAAGAACAAGTGGAGCTTGGAAGAGAATTATGCAAAGGGTTGCCTGTTGAAATCAGACTGCAGGATTACAGGGATGTGGGTGGAAAGTTTGACCGTATTGTTTCTATCGGAATGTTTGAGCATGTCGGATATAAAAATTACAGGACCTTTATGGAGACCGTGCATAAATGTCTAAGAGATGGCGGGCTGTTCTTATTGCATACCATAGGGAATAATCAGTCTCATGTAACAACTGACCCGTGGATCGGCAAGTATATCTTCCCAAATTCGCTTGTTCCGGCGATGAGACAGATCTGCGCCTCTGTTGAACGGCTGTTTGTCATAGAGGACTGGCATAATTTCGGCGCTGATTATGATGCGACCTTGACAGCATGGTTTAAGAATTTTGATTCAAGCTGGGATAAATTAAAGGAAAAATACGATGAAAGATTTTACCGTATGTGGAAATACTATCTCTTAAGCTGCGCAGGGGCAGTCCGATCCAGAGATATGCAAGTCTGGCAGATTGTTTTTTCCAAAACAGGAGTCCCCGGAGGATACAATTCAATTCGTTAAGGAGTATATGAAGAGCCGATTAGTGCGAAGCTCACATGGAGAGTGACGAATCCTGTGGCAGAACCGAAGGATGAGGAAGAAAGAAGGCAGAAAGGGGAATTGCAGAAGAAGATGGAAATGATAAAGAAAAGGGTCGAGGAGAAGAAACGGAGGCTGCCATGATAATCACCGCGGGGTTGTTCATCCTTGCCGTTCCTATATCGGTCTTGAGCGGATTCCTCGGCGTTGGCCCCGGCTTTTTGCTTATGCCAACTCTTATTTTGGTTGGTTTTGATTCAAAAAGGGCTGCAGGAATAAATGCCTTTGCAGTAATGCCACCTTCATTCTCTTCGCTTATCCCACATCTTAAGACCGCACAATGGGATGCTGGTTTGATGGTTCCGCTGCTGATCGCAGGTGCGATCGGATCGTTCATCGGGGCGAGGATTACAAGTCTTTATGTGCCGAGCGCGAAGATTAAAAAGTTGTTTGGAATCCTCATTGTGCTGGTTACGTTATATAAAATCTATACTCTGCTGAGATAAGAGGAGACTGTAATGATGAAGAAGATTGCGCCTTTGGTCATATCAATTGTATTAATGCTCTATGGCTGCAGCAATGCAGGCGGCATTGACAGCATGCTGAACAAGGCAAAAAATGAAGGCAAGGTCGTCATGCTCGAACTGGGATCAGTCGGCTGCATCCCCTGCGAGCAGATGAAGCCGGTTATGGAGAAGCTCAGGACGAACTACATGAGCAAGCTGGAGGTCATTTTTATTGATGTTCAAAAAGACAGGGACAGCGGCAGAAAATTCGGCGTTGCCATGATACGGGAGTTCACTGCTCTTTGTCTATGCCTTTGGGCACTGCGCACTCATTTTTTTCGCCGGGTTATCAATCGGCATAACCGAAAGCATTATAAGTTCAAGGGGAATGAAAAATTCCTCTGTGTATTCGAGAAGAATCAGTGGCTTCTTGCTCGTAGTTGCAGGAATGTACCTGATCATAACATCTATTTGATGACTGATATAAAAGTTAGAGTATGTAAGAGTACTCCTTATGTATTTTTAGTGATTTCAAAAAGTATAAAAACTTTGGAAAAACGAATTCACCGAACAGTTATGATGTTAATTTTATTGGTTATGATACTTTTTTTATGCAATCCTGTGTATGCTTCTGAAACAACTGCTCAGGAAGGTGTTTGCACACCTGACAAGGAAAATGTTCCAGAGTGCCGTGATATCCCTACATCTCCAACTGATAAATTGATATTTACTGGCCCTGAGGAAAAGAAGACATTTGAAATACCACTTCCATCAAAAGGTGAACCTTCTCTAAGGGAAGAGAAAAAGACAGTAGAAAAAGAACCAAAAAAGACAGCCGTAGAAATAAATAAATTTATAGTGTATTTCTTCTGGGGGAAAGGTTGCCAACACTGTGATGAAGAGAAGGCTTTTCTTGAAGAGATGAAAAAGAAATACATCAACATGCAAATCAAAGATTACGAAGTCTGGTATAACAAACAGAATGCAATACTTTTATCTCAAATGACAGATGCCTATAAAATAAAAGTTTCTGGAGTTCCCGTTACATTTGTCGGTGAAAATGCTTTTGTGGGATTTTCGAAGCAGTCTAAGGAAGAGATAGAGACAGCGATACATAACTGTACCATCAGGAAATGCATTAAGCCTACAGAAAAAAAGATAGAGGTTCCAGTTGTTCCTGAAAAAGCCTTTATTGAAAAAAGTGAAAGTGAAAAGGAGAAGACAAGGAAAACAGATGAAAAGAAATTTGAAGATGAAGATAAGACCGTAACCATACCTCTGGTTGGTAAACTTGACGCTACAAATATATCTCTTCCATTTATAACGTTAGTCATTGCTGGATTTGACGGCTTTAATCCATGTGCATTTTTTGTTCTCCTTTCTCTCTTAGGGCTTTTAGTACATGCCCAATCTCGAAGGAAGATGCTTCTGATAGGCGGCGTTTTTGTCTTCTTTTCTGGCTTCATCTACTTTGTTTTTATGGCAGCATGGTTGAATTTATTTCTTTTTATGGGTCAGGTTGCAATAATAACAAAGATCGCTGGAGCCGTTTCCGTGGTAATTGCAGTAATCAACATAAAAGACTTCTTTGCCTTTAAAAAAGGCATTTCGTTGACAATACCTGACAGCGCAAAACCAAAACTATTTGACAGAATGAGAAAACTGATGAAATCCACATCAATCCTGTCAATACTGGTAGGAACGGCAGTGCTGGCGGTAACTGCCAACACATATGAACTACTCTGTACAGCTGGATTTCCGATGGTATTTACAAGGATACTGACACTAAACGACCTCTCCACACTTTCATACTACCTATACCTTGTCCTCTACAATGTAATATATGTTGTCCCTTTATCCGTTATTGTGCTTGTATTTACTGTTACTCTTGGGAAGAAAAAACTCACTGAATGGCAGGGGAGGGTGCTGAAACTTATATCAGGTACCATGATGCTTGGACTGGGGGTTGTATTAATATTGAATCCAGCACTCTTAAACAACATACTGGTGTCGATAATATTGCTTTCAGTAGCACTTGCTGTCTCTACAGCGGTAGTTTTTTTTATCAGAAAATTAGGTTGTTCTCTATAATTTATAAAAAGTTAATTATTTGAGAAGGTTAAGAGTTGGGCAAGTTCACGCCTCAGGATATAGACTTATTTCAGGAACTCCAGTGGGCATATGCAAAGCGCATGGTTAACAGACCTCTTAAAGAGTCTTTTATTGTTAGGGAAATAAAGGAATTCAAATGGCCTGAACCTGTGTGTAAGGATATGGGAAAAAGAAAGACAATGATTATAAAAATGTACCTTTGAAATAGATTACTAAAGCAAAATAGAAATTAATAATTGCAAAATCAAACTCAAAAGTTAGTCAAAACTATGATTGATGACATTTTAATTGTACTAAAATCAGATGCTCAGTGTGCCAGGCTTTTAGAGAAAGCTCAAGAATACGCAGAGATCTATCTCCTTGCAAAGCAAAGGCAGAAGGGCGGCGACGAGATGGGAGAGGTGGCGACGCGCCTCACCTCCGGCTTTTTTAAAAAATCTTACCTATAGAACACAGAACTGTCGCAATTATTTTACCTAAAGTTACAACTTGACATATTATTAACTAAAACCTTATAATGTGCATATGCACAAAAAAGGTAGTAAGGAAAATGTCGCCGAGATATAAGAAATCGAGGTTTTGTGAATGCAAATTTAAGGGAAAGGCCTTTAAACCGACAGGCATTCCCATGACCGAGATTGAAAAGATTGTATTGTATCGGGACGAGCTTGAGGTTTTGAGACTCTGTGATATGGAGGGCTTTACTCAGGAAGAGGCAGGCAAGCGAATGGAAATATCGAGAGGGACCGTCCAGAGGATTCTTTCCAGTGCACGGAAAAAGGTAGCAACAGCTCTTGCTGAATGCAAGGCCATTGTGTTTGAAGAAACCATATGCAAAAAGGAGGAAAAATAAAATGAAAGTATGTTTTCCAGTACAGGCGAATGACGGTTTTGAAAGTGAGGTTTACGGCCATTTCGGCTCTGCTCCGGCGTTTATTGTTGTTGACACAGAGACTAATGATGTGAGAACGATCACAAACGCTGACCAGCATCATGCCCATGGCGCATGCAATCCGATTGGTGCGCTGAATGGCCACACGGTTGATGCAATCGTTGTCGGAGGGATCGGGGCGGGCGCTCTGAGCAGGCTGAATCAGTCCGGCATAAGAGTCTATCGGGCGCAGGCAGCAACAGTGCAAGGGAATATTGATATATTTACAGCCGGATCCCTTCCCGAGTTTATGCCTCAGAATACCTGCGGCGGACATGAAGGCGAATGCTCACATTAAACATATAAAGGAGAATAGTAGATATGAGCAATGGTAGTCTGCTAAATCAACTGGGGAGTTTTAATTTTGTGTTGGGGAGATTGGAGAACCAACAAAAAGATCCTTTATGTATGCGCCAAATGCACCTCTTTTGCAAATTCTGCAGAAAAAAGGAGGTGTGTATTAAGTGAGTAAGCAAATACAAGGATCATTTGAAAAAAATTTAACGGGATATAAGGAAAAGATTAACCCTTTGTCAAAAGCCACTTTGAGATGGGACAAGGAGCTGATCTTTGTCGGCAGAACACAGGAAGGATATGAGATAGAATTTGATGCCCATGTTCAGTGGGGATGCAAACCGACAGACTCACTTCTTTTGAGCCTTGCCGGGTGTATGGGGATCGATATAGTGATGTTTCTGCAGAAGATGAAGATGGATTTCGAGAGTTTCAAGATGGATATCAAAGGAGAAAGGAACATAACACCCCCTCAATACTTTAAGACGATAGAAATGGTCCTTCATATTGCCGGGAAAAACCTTAATGCCAATAAGATTGCCCGTGCGGTATCCCTGTCGCATGAAAAATACTGCTCAGTATACAACTCACTCAGAAAAGACATGGACGTAAAGGTCACCTATAATCTTGAAGACACGGGATCACCGACAGGAAAGTAATGGAGAGAATATTAACGTATGTTCATCATCCATGCAATATGGGATGTAAGGGATTCCGACTCAACAGTCATATCAGAGGAAATGCTTAAAAATCCGTTTTTAGAGCTTGAAAGGGGCAGAGGGATAAAGCTTGCAGAATTACTCGTTGAAAAAGGAATAGATATTCTTTATACAAAGGAAAATTTTGAGGGAAAGGGCCCTGCATATGTCATTTCGGATGCAGAGGTTGAGGTACGATCAACCGATATAGAGAAATTGGAAGTAAAGGACGGGACGGAATAAAATTACCGCAAAATGAGGTTTTATCTTTGAGTAAGCAACCCACAATTGGAAGCCTTTTCCAATCCTTTCTCAGGCTCGGCCTGACGGCCTTCGGCGGTCCCTCCATGGTCGCCTATATAAAGGAGATGTCGGTCAATCGTCACCAGTGGATCGATGAAGATACCTTTAAGGATGGAGTTGTTCTCTGCCAGTCCATTCCCGGCGCAACTGCAATGCAGATGGCAGCATATGTTGGCCTGAGGGCAAAAGGGTTGACAGGCGCATTAGCATCATATATCGGGTTTGGAATGCCTGCATTTGTTCTGATGCTGATACTTACAGCATTATATGCCAGTTCACACAGCCTTTTGCAGGTAGTTTCTCTCTTCCAAGGTCTTCAGGTGATTGTCGTAGCCATAATTGCAAACGCAACCTATTCATTTGGTAAAAGCACAATAAAACATTACAGGGATATTCTTATCGCCGCTTCATCCGCAGTTCTTTTCTGGTTGGGTATAAGCCCCTTTATTGTTATTATCACCGCTGCCTTAACAGGGATTGTCTTTTTTAGAGGTCCCGGTTTCATTCAATCTTCTATTTCTTTAGAGAAACCTGGCGCAATGTTGCTTAAACAAGCCGCCCGGCTCGTCATAATTCCTCTTGCAGCACTTACGGGACTCTATTTCGCGGACAGAGAACTCTTCAGACTGGCAGTATTGATGCTCAGGATAGACGTGTTCGCCTTCGGGGGCGGATTTGCATCTCTGCCTTTGATGCTCCATGAGATAGTCAATGTCAGGGGATGGATGGATAATAAAACATTTATGGACGGCATCGCGCTCGGGCAGCTGACACCTGGCCCAATTGTCATTACAGCAACCTTTGTGGGCTATTTGTTATACGGCCTGACAGGCGCTCTGACGGCCACCATTGCCATATTTACGCCATCTTTCTTAATATTGATTGTCGTTTCGCCATTCTTTGACAGATTAAGGAGATCTCCATACTTCCTGAACGCAACAAAAGGGATACTGGCGTCTTTTGTCGGTCTCCTTCTCTTTGTTACTGTTAAGTTTGCGTTAGCGGTTCCATGGGACATTATGAAGGCAATTTTTGGATTTGCAGCATTAATTGCATTGTTCATGAAAGTAGATATCCTCCACGTTGTTCTCATAGGTGCTGTTATTTCTGTTTTTATGTTATAAAATTATGACAGGAGAAGATTATATGCTTCTGCTTGAAATCGATGGGCTTACATACGGGGCTGGGGATAAAACGATCCTCGATGATTTCTCCATGACCATTGAGCCATCCGAAGTCCATGCCCTTTTAGGCACAAACGGCACAGGTAAGAGCACCCTCGCGTATTTGATAATGGGATGCGAAGGTTACATGCCGTCATCAGGTGAAATAATATTTGAGGGCAAAACGATAAACACCTTAAAAATCCAGGAACGGTCAAAACTGGGAATCACAATGGCATGGCAGGAGCCTGTGAGGTTTGAGGGGATAAGCGTCAGCGATTATCTCAGACTCAAAAATAAAGACATAAATCCTTCATATTATCTTGAGATGGTTGGACTCCATCCTGAACTATATCTTCACAGAATGGTTGACAAATCCTTAAGCGGAGGCGAGAGGAAACGGATTGAGCTTGCATCAATACTTGCATTGAATCCAAAACTTGCTATCCTTGACGAACCGGATTCAGGGATTGACATGCTTTCTACTCAGGACATCGTCAATGTCATCAGTGCGTTCAAGGACAATGGCTCATCTGTACTCCTGATTACCCACCGTGAGGAGATCGTGTTAATCGCTGACAGGGCCTCCCAGATCTGCAATGGGAAAATAGTCTGCACTGGCAATCCCGATAAGGTGGCTGAATACTATAAATCAAGAAAATGTTTTGTCTGTGACGGGGAGGTATGCGCCTATGTCTGATCTCGATGCATTGATGAAGGCGTTCGGAGAGGCAGGAGGGGATAAAGCTATCCTTGGAAACAATGAGATAGCGCACCTTGTTGCAAGCGGCCATAAATTATTGAGCATGAAAAGCGTTGAAGGTCTTGAGGTTGACGCAAGGGAGACGATGGCAGGAATCAGCGCTAAGGTTACCGTGAAAGAAGGGATAAGAATAAAGAACCCTGTGCATCTCTGTTTCGGAGTCCTTCACAAAAAGGGGACTCAAAAGATCAAAATGGATGTGAGACTTGAAAAGAATTCATCCGCCCATTTTATTGCCCACTGTATATTTCCAAATGCTGAAAAGGTGCGGCATATCATGGACGCGGTGGTTGAAATCGGTGAGGGAGCCGAGATGCGCTATTCGGAAACGCACTTTCATGGGTTGTATGGAGGCATTGAGGTCATCCCGAAGTCAATTGTGAAGATCGGAAAGAATGGCCGCTATTTTACGGATTTTACCCTGACCACGGGAAGGGTTGGAAAGCTTGATATTGATTATTCCGTTGAAGCGGGGGAGAACGCTGTAACGGAACTCACGGCAAGGGTCTTCGGACACGCTAATGACGAAATCAATATAAAGGAAAGGGTTGTGCTTGCCGGCAAGAATTCAAGGGGATTGATAAAGACAAGGGTTGCCCTTGAGGATGAGGCAAAGGCAGAAGTCACAGGCAT
This sequence comes from Nitrospinota bacterium, assembly GCA_018896985.1. Classification (GTDB taxonomy): domain Bacteria; phylum Nitrospirota; class Thermodesulfovibrionia; order Thermodesulfovibrionales; family UBA1546; genus UBA1546. The sequence goes on along the minus strand of JAHILQ010000017.1, from coordinate 1,156 downwards.
CACAGAGGGTAACGCAGAAGGTGCAAGAGGACATGTTGATTGCATGGAGATAGTAAAAGACAATGCAACAGCAAAGGCTATTCCCATTGTAAGTGTGATACATCCCCTTGCAAAAGTAACCCATGAGGCGGCCATCGGCAGCGTGGATAAAAGACAGATGGAAACCCTTATGGCACATGGCCTGACACCTGAAGAGGCGGTGGATTTGATTGTAAAAGGGATACTTAAATAAACCATGTAGTGTTATTGTCCTAAAAGAAGGTATCTTATGAGAATTATTATCGGGACTATGATGTAGTCTGTAATTCTCAGGAATATAAGCCCAAGCAGGATAAAAAAACCGTAAGGCTCAATCCTACTGTAAGCAGCCGCCTGCCTGTGAGGCAATAGTCCCATTAATATCTTGCTTCCATCAAGCGGCGGCACAGGAATCAGATTGAAAACCCCAAGACCAATATTAATTGTAACAGTAATTAGGGTTATCCGGATAAGAGGATCAAGGATTTTTTGTCCCAGATCGCTAAAAGGAGAAACAGGCAAGTTCAGCAGTAACCTGAAAACAACAGACGCGAGAACAGCAATAATCAAATTAGCTACAGGTCCTGCAAGGGACACCCATATCATATCCTTTTTCGGGTTCCTCAGATTATACGGATTCACAGGAACAGGCTTTGCCCATCCAATCATCCGCGTAATGACAAATACCAGGGTGCCTATCGGATCAAGATGTTTTAACGGATTAATCGTAAGCCTTCCTGCAAGCCTTGCAGTCGGGTCGCCGAGCCTGTCTGCAACATAACCGTGAGCAAGCTCATGAAATGTAACTGCTATGAGGACAGGAAAAGCAAGGAGAACTGTCTGCCGAATTATATCTGTAAAATCCAAAACTCTATGTCCTTTGTTGTGAGTTATATTTTATAGGAAAAGGTAATCGGGATTATAATAGATTTCTTAATTTAAAAGCAAGAATAGCAGGATATAGCATTTGAGTGGTTTCCTTTTATGCATGTTCAGTCTACGCTCATCCGCTTCACCGCATCAGCAACAAGCGCAACCCTTTTCATCTCCTTAACATCATGAACCCTGATTATGTTTGCGCCGTTTAAAATTGAAATTGCAACCGCAGCGGCAGTTCCTTCAAGCCTCTCTGGTGCAG
>JAHILQ010000172.1 GCA_018896985.1 Nitrospinota bacterium | reverse complement strand
GTTTAAAATATCTCAGCTTTTTCATCGGATCATTGGGACACTCAAAAGGCAGATAAGGGCGTTGCGCTCAGGAACTGCAAGCCTGTTTATTTCAACAATAGGAAAGGATCCCGCAAAATAGCACGTTTCATCTGCTCATTCCATAGCAAGATGCAGTTTAATGGCCTTTTCAAGCTCCACGATAATATCGTCATCAAGTGTGCCGACATATTTTTTCAGTCTTATCTTATCGACCGACCGCATCTGAGTTACCTTTAACTTTGAGTCGACATCAAGACCGCCAGCCTCCTTTTTGACAAGGACCTCAAAAGGATAAACCTTATCTATCTTAGATGAAAATGGGATTACCATAACGGTTCTCAGATGTTTGTTTGCTTCATTGCAGGAAATAATCAGGGCAGGTCTTTTCTTTCTGATCTCAGCGCCGACAGAAGGGGCAAAATCCACCAGATATATATCACCGCGTGTCATCTTCTAAGCCATCCTGTATCGTATCTTCCCAATCTTTATAAGTCTCATAATCCTCTTGTGCCGCCAGCTTATATGCAGACTCCAATTTCTTTTTCAGTTTTTCTTTTTCTTCGATCATCTTCTTTTGCCTTATCGCCTCAGCTATGTAAGCGGACTTGTTCCTGACGTCTGATAATATTTTTGCAGCATCTTCAGGCAATGTAATGTTCAACCTTGCTGTATTCATATACACCTCCTTAATGTATTATAATACATTAGCCGTTATGCGTAAGCAAGAGGCATGGATTCCCGTCAAACCTCCAAGCACAACCCATGGAGCAAAGTGGCGGGGCCAGGCTTTACATGTTTGCTCAGTTGAGGTGTCGTTGCGACTCGAAACCGAGAGGATACCTGTTGCAGGAGGTTAGCATTTGGAAACAGGAGTTTTTCCTGCATGGAAGGGAGCATCCCTGTGACCTCGTCAAGTAACGCTTGACAGAGGGATGTTTTAATCAGCGGCTAATCTCTGATGCGGTTGATATCATGGGAGTTTTAGAATCCTTTCGCTTCGCCATATGCGTACAATCCGCACCTTTTTTTTATCGCACCTATACACAATACGGAATGGAGGCTTAATGACTTCGCGCAGATATTCAATATTAAATTCAGGCACTACGCGCCCGCTTTTGGGATGATCCGCAAGCCGCTCAATAGCTGAGACTAATTCTTCTATCAAACGCCTTCCTGTCGCTGCTGCGCCTTCGCTATCGTAATATGCCTGAATACCCTCCAAATCAGAAACAGCAGATTCTGCAAATGAAACCGGTGTTTTTCCCGCCATTACTTTATTTCATCCCAAGCTTTTTCTTCACGTCTTTAAGGGATGCTTCCCGCCCCTCTTCCAGATCCATTAATCCCCTTACAACACCCCGCATAAAAAGACGCTGTTCGCTCTCTTCCTCATAGTCTTTGAGCGTCTGCACAACCGCAATCCCGCGCCCCCTGCTTGTCAGCAGTATCGGGCGGTGAGTTTCAGCTACATGAGAGACGACCTTGCCGGGATTTACCTTCAAAACACTGAGAGGGACAATATCTTCAGAAAATTTGATGCCCATAATCCGACCTCCTAACTGGACTTGTTAACTGGTCTAATTATAGCACCTGTTAGTTGATACGTCAACGCCGAATATGTAGCATAACTTTTTTCATTCGCTTGACTATATCCCTTTCCTTCACTATAATTCATCATATTATTGAATCAACATAAACTATAATGTTAGAGGCTAAATAAAAGAAAACATATATGCTTATATTCTTTTGTTTGTTATTACTCGTGCTCCTGTTCATTGGCGATATTGCCATGCTAATCAAAGGTATCGAAGACTGGAAAAATAAAATAGACAGCAAAGAAGGTTTGAAAAGAAATAAATGGATGATGGCTTTTTACATCATTACGCCTTTGCTCGTTATTTTGCTGCTCTATGTATGGAAATTATTTTTATTCGGATGATAAAACAACCTCTAACAAAAAAATCAACCCGACTGGTGATAAGCCTGTTTTGGTTTTCAATCGCCCGCACACCAGCGGGTTATTTGAGTCGTTATATACCTAAAATCTTCAATAATCTTGCCGTTGTGTAAACCTCAATTTCAGCATGTCTGAAATCTCTGTCATTGCTCCAGATTGGAATCTCCAATTTCATTGCAAGGGCAAGGAGTTCAACATCATCCTCGTCCCTTCCTGAGAGCCTTTTTGAAGCCTCTTTAACAAATCCTTCGTAAAAATGCCGTGGATATATCTTGAGTGGAAGAAGCTTTAGCTGTGATTCCATGATTTCTTCGCTGATTGCATACTGCTGTGAGATAACATGTAAATATTCCCTGACTTCAGCGATATTAAATTGTGTGGTTATAAATTCTATGTCCTTTTTAAGAAATACCCTTAGAGCAGCCTTTCCTGCAATTGCTGAGAGTATTACATTAGCGTCTGTGGCGAGTTTTTTTAAAGGACTGGAAGCCTGCAATGAGTTTTTCCTCTGTCATGCCTTTTTTCGCAAGTGAACGTCCGATAAACTCTCCAAAGCGGACAAGCATATCTTTTCTTAATTCCAAAGGGAAACTTTCGGGGTGTTCTATAGGCAGATAAAGACCTGTTACTCTGCCATGTCTTGTAACGAGAACTGGTTCGTCCTCTTTGAAATAACTTGTCACCTTATCTCTGAATTCCCTTACCGTTGCTACTTTCATAAGAAAATTATATCATCAAAGTTAAAATGTGTCAACAATTGTGACCACAAATTATATATCTATATTCCTCGCCTCTAATGCGTGCTTTGTAATAAAATCTTTGCGCGGCTCTACCTGGTCACCCATGAGAATCGTGAATATCTCGTCTGCCTGCACTGTATCTTCTACCTTTACCTGCAGGAGTGTCCTTTTCTCGGCATCCATTGTCGTTTCCCAGAGCTGTGTCGGGTTCATCTCTCCAAGTCCTTTGTATCTCTGAATCGTGAGACCTTTTTTGGCAACGATGAGCACATAGTCCTGAAGCTCAGAACTTGAGCCAAGTTCTTTTATCCCTTCTTTTGTCTCTACCTTATACGGCAGCTCCCCAAGGTCCTTTACAATGCTGTAGCTGTTTTCAATCTCTTTGAATTCCGGAGACATCAGGAAGTTCATGTCTATCAGGACTTTTTTGTTCTGCCTTTTTATCTCAACGCTGTATGCCTGATGCTCTTCATCAGGATTAATCTCGCCTATTGAAATGTCAGACAGCGCTTTCTCTATTGCCTTTGCCAGTTTCTCAAGCGCATTTTGATTTTTCAGCAGCTCTTTATTTATCCCCGCAT
>JAHILQ010000171.1 GCA_018896985.1 Nitrospinota bacterium | reverse complement strand
CTGGAGGCATACGGCGCAGCCTATACACTGCAGGAATTTCTAACTGTAAAAAGTGATGATGTAACCGGCAGAACCCGCATGTATGAGGCAATAGTTAAGGGCGATGCGACTCTGGAGCCGGGAGTTCCTGAGTCTTTCCATGTATTAATAAAAGAACTCCAGAGCCTTGCGCTTGATGTAGAGCTTCTGGAGAAAAAAGGTAAGGGGGAATAGATTGGCAGAGGAAACCTATACTATTTTTCAAAGGCCGAAAAATCCGACCGACTATGAGGCGTTGAGAATTAAAATTGCCTCGCCTGAAAAAATAAGGGAGTGGTCTTACGGAGAGGTTAAGAAACCTGAGACGATAAACTACCGTACGTTCAAGCCTGAGCGCGACGGCCTTTTCTGCGCAAAAATCTTCGGCCCGATGAAGGACTGGGAGTGCATATGCGGAAAATACAAGAGAATGAAGCACAGGGGTATAGTATGCGATAAGTGCGGTGTTGAGGTAATACAGTCCAAGGTCAGAAGATACAGGCTCGGGCATATTGAACTTTCAACTCCAGTTGCGCATATCTGGTTCCTCAAAGGCGTGCCGAGCAGAATAGGCACATTGCTTGACATGACAATGCGGCACCTTGAAAAGGTGCTGTATTTTGAAAGCTATGTTGTGATTGACTGCGGGGATACAAATCTTAAGGAGAAAGAACTTTTCACAGAAGACGAATATAAGAAAAAGAGCGCAGAGCTTGGGACAAGATTCAAAGCAGGAATGGGCGCTGAAGCAATAAGGGAACTTCTCAGGAGAGTTGACCTTGATGTTCTCAGTAAAGAACTGAAGTATAAGATAAGAGATACGGTATCCATAGGCGTTAAAAAGAAACTCACCAAGAGGCTCAAGGTTGTAGAGTCTTTCAAGAATTCAGGGAACAAGCCAGAGTGGATGATAATGGATGTAATACCGGTTCTGCCGCCTGACCTCAGGCCATTGGTGCCGCTTGAAGGCGGGAGGTTTGCGACATCAGACCTGAATGACCTTTACCGTAGGGTTATAAACAGAAACAACAGGTTAAAGAGGCTAATGGAATTAAAGGCTCCAAGTGTAATCATAAAGAATGAGAAAAGGATGCTTCAGGAGGCAGTTGATGCCCTGTTTGATAACGGCAGGAGAGGCCGTGTATTGAAGACGGCAACGAAGAGGCCATTGAAGTCTTTGAGTGACATGATAAAAGGAAAGCAGGGACGTTTCCGCCAAAATCTTTTAGGAAAACGTGTTGACTATTCAGGCAGGTCGGTTATCGTAGTAGGCCCTGAACTTAAGCTTCACCAGTGCGGTCTTCCAAAGAGGATGGCGCTGGAACTCTTCAAACCTCTTGTGTTCAGCAGGCTTGAGGAGAAGGGCTATGCCACCACTATAAAGGCTGCAAAAAAGCTTGTTGAAAAAGAACAGCCGGAGATATGGGATGCGCTGGAAGAAGTCATCCGAGAACATCCTGTGCTTTTAAACCGCGCTCCTACCCTTCACAGGCTTGGTATCCAGGCATTTGATCCTATTCTTGTTGAAGGCAAGGCAATAAAGCTTCATCCCTTGGTCTGTACTGCATTCAATGCTGATTTTGACGGTGACCAGATGGCAGTTCATGTGCCATTGTCAATAGAAGCGCAGATAGAGGCGCGGGTTCTGATGATGGCTGTTAACAATATCCTTTCGCCTGCAAACGGAAAACCTATACTTGTGCCTACGCAGGACATGGTTCTTGGGATATATTATCTGACGAAAGAGAAGATAGGCGCAAAAGGCGAGGGCAAAGTATTTTCAGGCGCTGAAGATGTGAGGATTGCGTACGACGCAGGAGTCCTTGATGAACATGCAAGAATAAAGGTGAAGATGGACGGACAGTTTGTTGACAGCACATGCGGAAGGGCGCTGTTCAGCGAGATAGTTCCGGAGGCAATTCCGTTTTCTTCTGTTAACAAGACGCTTACCAAGAAGGAACTCACAAAGATAATAGAATACTCCTATGCAAATGCCGGCAAGAGGGCCACGGTTGTGTTTCTTGATGATATTAAGAAACTCGGATTTGAGTATGCTACAAAGTCAGGAATATCTATCTGCATGGCGGATATGCATATACCATCAAAGAAGGCAGAGATGATAAGAGAAGCCGAGCATGAAGTTATTGACGTGCAGAAGCAGTATGGAGATGGGCTTATCACCCAGGGCGAGCGGTACAATAAGGTAATAGATATATGGGCTAATGTCACAGAAAAAATAGCCGATGAGATGATGAAGGAACTCGGCGCAGAAGACGGCAAGAAATTTTCAGATGAAGACCTCCAGGAAAGAAGGTCATTTAACAGCATCTTTATGATGGCTGATTCAGGGGCGAGGGGAAGCACAGCGCAGATAAGGCAGCTTGCAGGCATGAGAGGCCTTATGGCGAAGCCTTCCGGCGAGATTATTGAAACGCCGATTACAGCAAACTTCAGGGAAGGCCTAACCCCGCTGCAGTACTTCATCTCTACGCATGGCGCAAGGAAAGGCCTGGCTGACACAGCTTTGAAAACAGCTAACTCAGGGTACCTTACGAGGAGGCTGGTTGATGTGGCCCAGGATGTAATTATAAGGGAGGAGGATTGCGGCACTAGTGATGGGATAGTTGTCACTTCCCTTATAGAGGGCGGTGAAATAATTCAGCCTCTGGAAGAAAGGATTCTGGGAAGGACAATTGCTGAAGACATAAAAGACCCGATATCAAAAGAGAAAATTGCAGGCAAGAATAGTCCGATAGATGAAGAACTGACCCAAAAAATAATAGATGCCGGAATAGACAGGGTAAAGATAAGGTCTGTTCTTACCTGCCAGTCTATGTTTGGCGCTTGCGCAGCATGTTATGGAAGAGACCTTGCAAGGGGCGAGAATGTTGAACTCGGAGAAGCGGTAGGAGTCATAGCGGCCCAGTCCATAGGCGAACCGGGCACCCAGCTGACAATGAGGACGTTCCATATAGGTGGAGCAGTTTCAAAGATCGTTGAACAGACAGTGCTTGAGGCAAAGAACTCAGGGACGATAAAGTTTATAAATATAAGCACAGTCAAAAACAGAGAAGGTCTGCTGGTTGTGCTGAACAGAAACGGAAGCATTGCTGTTGTAGATTCAAAGGGCAGGGAAAAAGAGAAATACCCTATCGTCTATGGAGCAAAGCTTCTTGTCAGCAACGGGCAGAAGGTGGAAATCGGCCAGAGGCTGGTTGAATGGGATCCTTATTCAACTCCGATACTGACAGAGGTAGGCGGAAGAATAGCGCTTGGCGATATTGTTGAGAACGTGACTATCAAGGAAGAAGTGGATGAGATGACAGGTCTTTCCCACAAGGTTATTATTGATTATCCCACCAACATGAGGCCCAGGATATCAATAAAGGATGAGCATGGCAAGGTAACTCTCAAGATTTCGGGGACAGGCAACCTTGCGCGGTATCTGCTGCCGGCAGGCGCGCATATACTCGTTGACAGAAACCAAATTGTTGCTCCCGGCGATATCCTTGCGAAGATGCCCCGTGAAACCACAAAGACAAAGGATATAACAGGCGGTCTTCCGAGGGTTGCGGAACTGTTTGAGGCAAGGCGGCCCAAAGAGCAGGCAATTGTTACGGAGATTGACGGCATGGTGGAATTTAAGGGCGCGCATAAAGGCATGAGGGTTGTTGTAGTTAAGGGAAGCAGCGAATCAAGAGAATACCTCATACCAAAGGGCAAACATGTCAGCGTCCATGAAGGAGACTGGGTCAAGGCAGGCGAGCCGTTAATGGATGGAGCGGTAAATCCGCATAGCATACTTGATATTCTGGGGCCTAAAGAGCTCCAGAGATACCTTGTTGATGAGGTTCAGAAGGTTTATCGTCTGCAGGGCGTTTCTATAAACGATAAACACATTGAGGTTATTGTCAGGCAGATGATGAAGAAAGTAAGGATTGAAGACCCCGGAGACACAAACTTGTTGATAGGAGAACAGGTGGACAGGGTGGTGTTCCAGGAAGAAAATGCAAAGATAAAAGGAAAAGGCAAAAAGCCTGCGCAGGGCAAGCCATTGCTTCTTGGCATAACCAAGGCGTCTCTCGCAACAGAGAGTTTTATATCTGCAGCATCCTTCCAGGAAACTACAAGGGTTCTTACAGAGGCTGCCATCAACGGCTCTGTTGATGAACTCAGGGGACTGAAGGAAAATGTGATAATGGGTAGAGTTATTCCTGCGGGCACAGGTATAG
>JAHILQ010000170.1 GCA_018896985.1 Nitrospinota bacterium | reverse complement strand
GCACATAACCAGCAGGTTGTGAGGTTTGACAGAGAGGATAAGAGGAAGGTTGCAGGCAAAACATTTGAGGCGATTATCGACTGCATAAAGAGCGCTGTCAGAGACCACGATGCGGTGATAATAGCCGACTATAAAAAAGGTATTGTCTCATCAGAGCTTGTGGCTGAGGTGGTGAAGGCTTCAAGGGCAAAAAATAAATTTATTGCTGTTGATCCCAAGATAGGTCATTTTCACTGTTACAAGAATGTCTCGCTGATAACGCCTAATATTATGGAGGCGTCGCACGGAGCGGGAATTGAGATAAAAGACGAAAAATCCCTGATTAAGGCAGGCAGGATACTTCTCAAAAAACTTCCATGCAAATCAGCGCTGATAACAAGAGGAGAGGAAGGCATGAGCATTTTTGAGAAAGGCAGGGTCACGCATATCCCTACTGTTGCAAGGCATGTTTATGATGTTACAGGAGCAGGCGATACTGTTATTGCGGCTTTCACACTTGCCCATGCCTCAGGCGCAACCATGCATCAGGCAGCGGTTATTGCGAATCATGCGGCAGGCATTGTTGTTGGAGAAGTCGGGACAGCGGTGACAACCCCTGCAAGGATTATGGAATCAATAAGGAATTTTTCTAAGTAAGACAGATTTCCTCAATTATATTTTTTAGCGCGTAAGGGCTGAAAGGCTTGGCTATAAAAAGATTTGCCCCTGCAGATAAGAATCCTTTCTCTTCCTCCGAAGCGCTGATGCCTATTATTGGCACTGACAGGTTTAGATTTCTGATCTTTTGTATAAGCTCTATCCCGTTAATCTTGGGCATCATATAGTCAGTTATCAGGAGGTCATAGGGTCTTTCCCCTATTAATGCTATTGCCTCTTCTCCATTGCTGACACAGTCTACATCATATCCATAAAAAGTCAGGAGTTCATTTAACAATTTTCTTACGAGGGGATCATCGTCAGCGACCAAGATTTTTTTATTATTAGTCTTCACGCCCAAATAATACTACTTAAAGTTGTATTTGTCAATTCTTATTACAACTGCTGGTTTATAGACATTTTATATCGCAACAAGCAAAATTATGCATTCTATATGAGGGAAAATGGATAAGAAATATATCGGCGACCTTATAAGACTGGCAAGGAAAACAGCCGGCTTATCTCAGATGGAACTGGCTGAGAGAGTCGGCATTTCCTATCAGCAGATTCAAAAGTATGAGAAGGGGATAAGCGAAATCAGTATAGCAAGGCTTTCCCAGATTGCAGACGCCTTGAATACACCGCTTGGCAGTTTTATAGCGGAGGATGAAAAAACAATGGTGTCGGAATCCATCAGCAAATACGGTGCTGTAAGAGATGATGAGATCGAGCTTCTGAGACTTTTCAGGAAAATAAAAAGCAAAAAGTTAAAGAACGGGCTCTTGGTCATGATAAAAAGTATCGCCGAGTTATCGGAGAATAAAGACGCAAAGAAAAAACCTAAAGCCTTAGCATCATAATCACTGCATCTTCTTTTGGCTCTGTGTAATATTCCTTTCTTGCTCCAACGACGCTGAATCCAAAGCCTTCATAAAGTTCCCTTGCAACATTGTTTGATGCCCTCACCTCAAGATATAAAAACCTGCAGGCGTTTTCTTTTAGTTCTTCAAGGATGTTTTCAACCAGCGTATTTGCAATTCCCCTTCCTCTGAAATCAGGATGGACTGCAAGATTCAGGATATGCCCCTCATCAGCAATCTGATTTGCGCACATGTATCCGATAACTCTTTCTCCTGCAATAGCAACTTTTGCTGTTGAATGGCGCTTATATATTTCATTAAAGAAGGATGTCTCTGACCACGGTGTGCTGAAAGAGAGGCGCTCAATTTCAATGACAGAAGGCAGGTCAGATTCCCGCATTTCTCTTATTGTAAGTCCTTTTCGCCTTAGCGAATCTTCGACCACTTTACCCCGTTAGAAAGCCCCGTCTTTTCTAACGGGGTTTACCTCTGCCTCTGATTTTCTTATGTACATG
>JAHILQ010000169.1 GCA_018896985.1 Nitrospinota bacterium | reverse complement strand
TTTTCCTGTATTTGCAGGTGAAATGTACCGTGGACTATTTTTGAAAAATACAAAACCCAGCGCATCAGCGCCAAAATCCGCTGCTGCCATTGCGTCATCAAGACTTGTTATACCGCATATTTTAACCTTCACCATGTATGCGAATTATAGCATAACATTACGCTGAGTTCATTTTAAGGACTTTTTTGTAGATTATGTTTTAAGGTCAGGCAGCGCAAACAGAATTATTGCCTAATTTCCCGCAGGCTGTGCAGGTATTTGAATAGGCTGTTGCTGTGAAGGTTGAGACGGCTGAACACCTCCGCCTGGAATCTGACCCTGCGATGACGGGATATCAGTTTTTTCCTTAACCGGAACAGTCTTTTTTACAACCGAACCGCTCTTTGTTGAGACAATTGCAAGGGATAAAGAAGTAACCATGAAAACAACCGCAGTGATTGTGGTAAGTTTGCTGAAAAAGGTAGCCGCGCCGCGGCTGCCAAAAAGGGTCTGGCTTGAACCGCCAAATGCTGCGCCGAGTTCCGCCCCTTTGCCGCTCTGTATCAGAACAATAAAAATCAAAAATAGCGCCACCACAATGTGAACTGCCAAAAGTAATGTTATCATCTTGCCTCCAAGCTCAGTGTCTGTGTCAGTGTTTAGTGTCAGTCTCTTACAGTTTCAGTTTTTAGTGTCTGTGTCAGTGACAAATTTTACTGACACTAACCACTGACACTGGATACTGATTTACTGACACTGTCACTAATCACTGTCACTTTTTAATTTTCTTAAATTTTATTATCCTTGCAAAGCTTTCAGCGTTAAGGCTTGCTCCCCCTACAAGTGCGCCATCCACATCTTCACAAGCCATAAGAGAGTCTACATTCTCAGGGGTTACGCTTCCTCCGTATATTATACGATTTTCATCAGCCTTATTTCCATACAAAACTCTTAACCTGTCTTTTATGTAAGCATGCGCCTCCTGAGCCTGCGAAGGTGCGGCAGTTCTCCCTGTGCCTATTGCCCATACAGGTTCATAAGCTACAACGATATTGTCTCCGCCTATATTCTCAAGCCCTTTCTCTATCTCCATTTTCAGCACATCAAAGGTTTTTCCTGATTCTCTTTCTGCAAGTGATTCTCCTATGCAGAAAATAACTCCAACCCCGTTGTTTTTTGCCGCTTTAACCTTCTTATTAATCACCTCATCGGTCTCATTAAAATACTGTCTTCGTTCCGAATGCCCGATGATAACGTGCGAACATCCACAGTCCAAAATCATAGCCGGTGATATTTCACCGGTAAATGCGCCCTTTTCTTCATAAAAAATATCCTGCGCAGCGATTTTTATATTAGTGCCCTTAACACTCTCTGCGGCAGCAGAAAGAGAGGTAAACGGCGGGGCTACTGCGATATCCACATCTGTTGCATCCTCTGCCAACAATACGAATTCCTTCAAGAATTCCCTTGTCTCAGGAATGGTCTTGTTCATTTTCCAGTTGGCTGCAATGAATGGTCTGCGCAAGGTTATCTTATCTTTCTTACTGCTCAGGAATTTGTTGCTGTAATGCTTATGATGTATGAATACCATATTTCACAATATTATGTCAAAGGAAAATCATATGCCTCCAGCAATTTTCTCAGCTGTGATTTTTCTTGACAACAATTCTGCTACATGCTATAAAAGTTTACCCTGTTTTTCAGGTAAATTATCTTCTCATAACGAGAAAAGGAGGATTTAAGCAGTATGCCGTTTGAAGGAAAAGTAAAATGGTTCAACGAAACAAAAGGTTATGGGTTCATCCAGCAGGACAATGGCACGGATGTGTTTGTCCATTATTCATCTATTGCAAACGATGGGTTTAAGACTCTTGCCGAGGGTCAGAGAGTCCAGTTTGATATTGTAGAAGGCGAGCGAGGTCCAAAAGCTGCAAACGTAGTAAAATTACAATAAAACTGCATATTAAGGAAATTTCAGTCATCGAAGGGGTGTGTATATCCTTAGCCCCTTTCCTTACTTAATCTATATTGAATTTCTAAAGGGAAAGATATGAGAAAAAAAGTATCCGTAATCGGAGCAGGAAATGTAGGCGCATCTGCAGCACAGATGGTTGCTCAGGCCTCACTTGCCGATGTTGTCCTTTTTGATATTGCAGATGGAATTCCTCAGGGAAAGGCTCTTGATATTGCAGAGGCATGTCCCATCTGGAATTCTTCTGTTTCCGTGAAGGGGACTAACAGTTATGCCGACACTAAAGACTCCGATATTATAGTAATTACTGCCGGATTTCCAAGAAAACCCAACATGTCGCGTGATGACCTTCTCCATGCGAATGCTGATGTTGTTAAGGCAGTGTCAGGTGCAGTTGCAAAAACTTCTCCAAACTCCATCGTTATTGTCGTGACAAATCCGATGGATGTAATGGCTCAGCTTGCATGGAAGACTACAGAGTTTTCATGCAAACGGGTAATAGGAATGGGCGGGATACTTGATGCAGCCAGATTAAGGGCATTTCTTTCATGGGAACTTAATATATCACCGGAAGATATAGAAACCATTGTGCTTGGAGGGCACGGAGACCAGATGGTTTCGCTCCCAAGGTTCACCACCGTAAAAGGCATAGTAATAACAGAATTTTTGAAAAAAAAGACAATTGATTCGCTGGTACACCGGACACGGAACGGAGGAGCCGAAATAGTAAGCCTGCTTAAATCCGGAAGCGCATACTATGCGCCTGCTGCCGCAGTCGTCCAGATGATCAAATCAATTTTACTCGATGAAAAGCGCATGTTTCCATGCGCGGCGTATCTAAATGGAGAATACGGGATGAAAGATATTTATCTTGGCGTGCCTGTTATTCTCGGCAGAGAGGGAGTTGAAAAAGTAGTTGAGCTTAAACTCACAAAAGAAGAGAAGGCACAATTCAAAGAATCATGCTCAGCCGTAAAGAAACTTGTTAAAAAACTTTCGATATAATTCTTGGCAATAAAGGAAGGAACCGCTATATGCGCACAGAAGAAATAAAACAAACGCTTGTATTGATTAAGCCGGATGCCCTGAAAAATTCGTTGACAGGATATGTGCTTTCTCAACTCTCAGAGTTTCATACCGGTTTACGCTTTGCCGGAGCAAAGATAGTACACGTAAGCAGAATGCTTGCAGAGGAACACTATGCTGAACATCGGGGTAAAGTGTTTTATCCTTCACTGATTGAATATATCATGGGGCTGCTTCATTATCCTGATGAACCCAATAGGCGCAGAGTAATATCCCTTGTTTATCAGGGCCCGGATGCAGTGAAAAAGATGCGGGAAATCTGCGGACCTACCAATCCTCACGTTGCCCGTGAGACAAAACCGGGATGTATTCGCGCATTGGGGACAGTTGTTCCTCTGAAGGATGCTGCCGGAAATGAGATCGGCGAGAGGATGGACAATCTCATCCACGCTTCGGCTACTGATAACGAGGCAGAACGGGAAATCAAACTCTGGTTCAGGCCCGGCGACTTTCCTCCATTTATGCGCTCGTATCCTACAGAGATAAACGCAGAAGACCATTATTATTTCAAGAACGGCAATCTCTATATTACTCATGAGCCGGGCAGCGTGTGCCTGATTGCTCCCGGTGATGTTGTTTGGAAATCTGATTTTGATGCGCTGCGTTTACTGAGCAAGGGTTTGCCTGCTGCCTCTTCTCTTGAAGCAGTGGCCGCTAAATATCTCATGAATTATACTGTGGAGAGTTAGAAGGGTTTATTGACTTTAATCAAGAGAAAAAAGTATTATTTAAATAAGTACTATAGAACTTCGCAGAGGAGATTTATTTAATGTTTGAGAAGTTCACAGAGCGCGGCAGAAAAGTAATAATCTACGCAAGGGAAGAGGCTGAAAAGCGCCAGAACGATTACCTTGGGACAGAGCATCTCCTGCTCGCTCTTCTGAGAGAAGAAGAGGGAATAAGCGCCGCAATAATCAAAAAGATGGGCATCTCAATAGAAGAGGTGCGCATGGAAGTAGAGCGGAAACTCCCCTACGGCACAAATGTGCTTACATTCGGCGACATACCGTTTACCCCGCGCGCAAAGAAAGTCCTTGAACTTGCTGTAGAAGAGGCAAGGCTTATCGGTCACAGTTATATAGGAAGCGAGCATCTTCTTCTCGGCATTCTGCGCGAAGACGAAGGAATAGCAGGCAGAACACTTCGAAGCCTTGGAGCAAACCTTTTAGCTGCAAGGCAGCTTGCAATAAATTTTTCGATGAGACCCCAGACACATACTGTAAGAGAAAGACGGAGCGCAACGCCTGCCCTTGATGAGTTCGGCAGGGATCTGACACAGATGGCAAAAGAAGGCAAGCTTGACCCTGTAATCGGCAGGGAGGATGAGATTGAGCGCGTGCTCCAGATACTCGGCAGGCGGATAAAAAATAATCCTGTGATAATCGGTGAGCCGGGCGTAGGCAAAACAGCGATTGTTGAGGGCCTTGCGCAGAAAATCGTACTGGGTGATGTGCCGGAAAATCTTTTTGGCAAACGAATTGTATCCCTTGACCTCGGCGCTCTCATAGCAGGGACAAAATACAGGGGGCAGTTTGAAGAGAGGCTGAAGTTTGTGATGAAGGAAATCACTCACACAGACAATGTGATTCTCTTTGTCGATGAACTCCATACATTAATAGGCGCAGGCGCCGCTGAGGGCTCTGTGGATGCGTCAAGCATGCTTAAACCTGCCCTGTCCAGAGGCGAGATTAAATGCATCGGCGCAACAACTCCTGACGCATACAGAAAATATGTGGAGAAAGACGGCGCGCTGGAGAGAAGATTCCAGCCTATCAATGTTGAATCTCCTGCGGTAGATGCAACAATAGATATCCTGACAGGTTTAAGAAGCAGATACGAATCGCATCACAGAGTAAAAATCAGCGACGATGCCATAACAGCGGCTTCAAAGCTGTCCGACCGGTATATATCTGACAGGCATCTGCCGGATAAGGCAATTGATGTTATTGATGAAACAGGCGCAAGGGTCAACCTCAAAAGATATACGCCTCCCGGAGAAATAAAAGAACTCGAACACGATATAGCAAGGCTGACAAGAGAAAAAAATCTTTATGTAAAGCTTCACGACATTGAGAAAGCCGCATCCATACGAAACGAGGAAGAAAAGCTTAAAAGACTTCACGACCAGATACTAAAACAGTGGAAGGACAACCTGAATAAAGAAATTCCTGTCATATCAGAAGATGATGTGACCTACACAGTTGCAAAGATGACAGGCATCCCGCTCTTAAGGCTCGAAGAAAAAGAATCGGAAAAACTCCTGAGAATGGAAGAGGTTATTCATGAACGGATAATCTCTCAGGATGAGGCAATAAAAGCAGTATCAAGGGCAATCAGAAGGTCAAGGGCAGGACTGAAGAGCAAGAAGAAACCTATCGGCTCCTTCTTCTTTTTAGGGCCGACAGGAGTTGGAAAGACCGAGCTTGCAAAGGCGCTTGCAGAGTTCCTCTTCAATGACGAGAATGCCCTTATTAAAATTGACATGTCAGAATATATGGAGAGGTTCAATGTCTCCAAACTGACAGGCGCGCCTCCGGGATATGTCGGCTACGAAGAGGGAGGACAGCTGACAGAAAAAATACGAAAGCGTCCTTATTCTGTCATTCTCTTTGATGAGATAGAAAAAGCGCATCCCGACATATTTAACATACTGCTGCAGGTGCTTGATGAAGGAGTGCTTACAGACAGTTTCGGCAGAAAGGTTGACTTTAAAAACGCGGTAATAATCATGACCTCAAATATAGGCGCAAGGATTATTGAAAAAGCAACTCCTCTGGGCTTTCAGAGAACCAAGTCAGACGATGTCTATCAGAAGATAAAGGATAATGTGCTCGTTGAGCTCAAAAAAGCATTTAATCCTGAATTCCTTAACCGTGTTGATGAGATAGTCGTATTTCATCCTCTTGAAAAAGAGCAGCTGTTCTCAATTATTGACCTGCTGATAAACGAAACCAATAATCTGCTAATCGAGCAGGGGCTTTTGGTGGAATTAGACCAGTCCGTTAAGGAGTGGATGGTTAAAACCTATTATCAGCCGAACTACGGCGCAAGGCCCATGAGAAGAGCCGTGCAGAAAGAAATTGAGGATCCGCTGTCAGAAGAACTGCTCAAAGGCAGATTTAAAGACACCCACAAAATAAAAGTTGTGCTTGAGGCTGGGATACCAGTCTTTCTTGAAGCCGAGGAGTCTCAGATACTTTCCGGAGTAAATTGACTTCACACCTGCCGATACTGATTGATAAAGACGAAAAAACTGCAAGATATTATGGATTAAGAGGAATTCCTGAAACATACATCGTGGATAAAAAAGGCATCATCATGAAAAAAGTCATCGGGCCCTATGAATGGGATTCTCCGGATGCTCTGGCATTTATCTCAGGCCTGCTCAAAGAATAACTTTCACTGAACTATGGGTACCCCAGCAAATCCTAAACCTGCCCTGCTGTTTACAGGTATTCTTTATTCTGA
>JAHILQ010000168.1 GCA_018896985.1 Nitrospinota bacterium | reverse complement strand
TCTCAGGAAATACTGGAGGGAGTATAAGCCTGAAAAGTGGCTTTTTGAAGGGGCAAGGAAAGACAGATACATAACAACAAGAACTATAGATAAAATTATGGAACATGCATGTACAAAAGCCGGTATAAACAAGGATGTTTCAGTACATACATTAAGACACAGCTTTGCAACACATCTATTGGAGGGGGGAACTGATCTCAGATATATTCAAGAGTTATTAGGCCACCAAAGCAGTAAAACTACAGAAATATATACCCATGTCAGCACACAAAGCCTGGGAAAAATAAAGAGTCCTTTGGACGGATTAAACTTAAAAAGGGGAGGTAATGACTGACAATATTTGTCAAAGTTAAGGTTATCTGGTAATTCAGCCAGAGTTGGTATATCCGAAATACTTCGGATATCACCCCAATTTGGGGGGTATATCCGAACCTATTACGGATATAAACAAGTTAAATAAAATTTCGGGCATGAAAACGACATAATGAGTTAAAAAAAACAGACCCCTTTTAGAAAGCTAACAAAATAAAAAAGCTTAGTCTTAACAAGATAAGGAGAGGGATAAACTATGCCGATAGACGATAGTATTAATAACAGAACTTTTGAGGAACTATTTAGTACCCCGATTAGTTTTGAGGTGCCTTTTTTTCAACGGGCTTATTCTTGGGAAAAACAACAATGGAAGCAATTATTTGATGATGTCTGGGAATACATACTCCCTGATATAGCCGATAGAGAAAAGAAGAACAACAAGAAGAGAGAAGAAAAAACTACACTTGAAGAAATTAAGGATTATTTTTTAAAATACGAACATTATTTTGGAGCCATAGTAGTTCTTCCAAAAACTGACTCAGATCCTGTTTTAAAGAAATTTTTAATCGTTGATGGACAGCAAAGAATAGTTACCATCTATCTATTAATTGCTATGGTCGTTAAATTACTTAGAGAACGGGTACATCAATTTGTGTATACTCAGGAATATATAAATGAATTGGAAAAATATATTAAGAATGATATTGACCCTAAAGGGAATGACTACAGAAAATTAAAAGTATACAGCAATAAAGGCGACCGTTTACCTACATATCTGAAGATATTTGAGAAAAACCCTGAAAGCCCATCACTTTCCATTGATCAGCAACTTTATGTACCACATAATAACCAGATTGATGTCTTTTGGAACTATGCAGGAAAACAGATGAAATCATATACTGTTAGTAATTTATATATTTTTTCACAAGCAATTCTGAGAAGCCTGAA
Source organism: Nitrospinota bacterium (assembly GCA_018896985.1). Taxonomy (GTDB): domain Bacteria; phylum Nitrospirota; class Thermodesulfovibrionia; order Thermodesulfovibrionales; family UBA1546; genus UBA1546. Next base: position 7,444 of record JAHILQ010000168.1, on the reverse strand, counting down.
AATTGTTTGGATTCCTCTTAACGAAAAGAAGGACAACCCACAAGCAATATTTGAGAGTCTTAATGATAAAGGTATGCCATTATCTGCCATTGAATTATTGTGTAGCTATTTATTTAAGCCACTGATTAACGAAGTTACAAAACAACATGAAAATATTCATAATGACAAATGGTTGGGAAGTATTCGGAAAGCTGACGGAGAAAAGAATTTTGAGGATTATATTAGGAACCTCTTTTCAATAGATAGATATAAGATGATTGGCTTGCGTCGAAAAATATATGTACATTTTAAAAACAATAACCCAAAACTATCAGAGCAAAAGGCAATGGATATAATAAATGAAATTGCAGATAACATAGATTTATTCAATCAAATTACAAAACCTGAAGTTTATAAACAGCCGAATAAGAAGATAAATAGTCTTTTAATTCAAATAAAACAGACAAGGGTCTCTTCTATATCCTTTACTCTTGCGATATTAATGAAACAAAAAGCTGGTACCTTAAATGATACTGATACTATAGCACTTCTAAATACACTTTTGGTTTTACTTATAAGAAGAAAAGTTTGTGAATTACAAATTACAAAGTATGATACATTTTTCCCATCATTATTAAGCAAAATAATCAACGAGCCTGACAAGGCAAAAGCATTTAAAGAGCGAATATCAAAAGAAGATTTGTGGGTTTCAGATCAGGAATTTAAAGAAGCACTCATTAATAAAGCTCTATATAAGCAAACGGAACCTGAATTTGTTAGAATGGTTCTGCAAGAAATTGATAAGAAAATGCAAAGTCATGGTCAGTTACCTGACTATTCAACTATCAGTACAGTTGAACATGTAATGCCACAGACTTTAGATGATGAGTGGAAGACATACCTTGGAGACGACGAAGTGAATGATGAAACTCTTGAACGAATTAAAAATTCTATCGGTAATCTTTGCTTGATAAGTAGAGCAGCAAATAGTTTTGTCGGACAAGACCCCTTTGAAAAAAAGAAAAATAGTTATACAGATGTCAGTGCACTGACAAGAGACTTGAAAAGCAGGACTGAGAAGTGGAATATGGAGGCAATAAAAAAGCGTTCTAAAGACCTTGTTGAGAAGGCACTTGAAATTTGGTCTTGGTAAAGAAAAGAAAGGTGGCCGGCTCTATTTGGAGAATGCCCGAAACTTCATTTAACAAACGGTTTTGCGACGCTCCAATATCCGTATTTGACTTTGAGGTCGAATCCATGTGCCTGTCCTATTATTGCGCTTAAGATTGACCTTAGCAGGCACACGGCGCAAACCCAAAACGTTATCTGCTCATATGACAGGGTCTAAAAAGATATAGGATAAGATATGAAAGCAATAAAGCAAGAGGAAAAGTTTAAAATTAGGCATGATAAAAATGTAAAGGATGTAATTCATGGTTATATTGGGCTTACTCCCCTTGAGGTATTTGTCATTGATTCTCCAATCTTCCAACGATTAAGGGGAATAAGTCAGGTTCCTTTTGGTTTTATGGTATATCCTTCACATTCGGTTAAACGGTTTGAACATAGCATTGGAGTGATGCATCTTGCAGGTAGAGTTATAGAAACCGCTTTCTATCATGCTGATGATGAAATAAAAAAAGAGTATCTTGAGAATTTTGTAAAAGACATAAAAATGGCTTTAAATGATGATATTGAGGGCAAGAAAAATATTTTGAACTTTCTCAAAAATAGCGTAATAGCTCCAGTATTTGACGATTCTCAGGATATTGAATCATTACTCAACAATAAAGAATTTTCGGATGTTCTTAAAAATATTGTAATTCAACTTACCAGAATAATGGGTCTTTTGCATGATATAGGACACCTTCCTTTTAGTCACCTTGGAGAAGAAATAATAGAAGTTATAATGAACGAGAGCATTGATGGGAAAGAAGATCTCATCAATAAAATAGTTCCACTATATACTTCTTTTTTAAATAGTTACCCAGATAAAATAAATAGTATAACAGGACTACCAGAGTATCCCATTCATGAACTAAATACATACTACATTGCTACAACACTTTTAAGAGAATATGCTGGTAAAAATCCACCTAATGATAACAAGTTAAAGGAATTAGAATTTTACTTAAGCTTACTTGGAAAAGCCATCAATAAAGTGGAAATACAAAAATACAAAGCGTTTCGGACACTTTTAGGCATTATTGATAATGATATAGATGTAGATAGAGCCGACTACTTCCTCAGGGATGGTATTACAAGTGGAATTGGGTTTGGTTCTTATGACCTTGAAAGACTTGTTAGTTCAATGAGGCTCATTAAGACACGCAATGATTTTATTATCCGTCCTAATACAAGTGCTGTTTCTGCGGTTGAAACATTTGTTACAGAAAGGTTTAAACTTCACAGATGGTTATACTTTCATCCTATAGTTATTCTTTTTGAAACCTGTTTTGTAAACCTTCTAAAATTGATAGTAAAGGAGTATAGGGATTTAGAGATATTAGAAATGTTTCATACTCCTAAATCATATGATGCTGTTCCTTCCTCCTTTATTTATCCAGAGGCGGATATTGTCACAAGGATTAAAAATCATTTTCTTACAATTTCCAAAAAAGCAACTTCAGAACCAAGAGATAAGTTTTTTCTTACACTTTATAGTGTAATTTACTTCAAAAATAAATCATGTAGACCGCTGTGGCAAAAACAGGGGGACTACTATATTAATTTTCATTCAAAAATTGTAACTACCGCACGAGCGCAAAAAGTTCGAAAATCTGACTCAGAGGATATACATGAATATATCCATACATATTTTAGAAATTTAGCGGAAGACTTAAATACAAGCAAAAATGTAGTAGATACGTTAAGGGGAGTATTAGGAGAAAACTATAATTTAATGATAACAGTAAAAAGATTCAAACCGATAAAAGCCAAACCAACCGATGCTACTAACGCGCCTTGGCAGTATGTAATTGTAGGAAAGGAAGAATTTATTGGAATAGAGGAATACCCTGCTATCAAAGCGATTGAAGAAACTTGGTATAAAGAAATACCAATAAATATATATATTGCCAGTAAGGGCGGTTCAGAAATATCCAGAGATAATAGAGATAAGATGCGGAAGAAAATTGAAGATTTTTTCTTTTCCAACGATAATAATACAAAATTTTCATTTAATGAATTTATAAATTTTATTAAATGATATTTAATAGACCCTGTCATACGTCAGATAACATGGCGGAAAAGACTGCGTCAAAACCTTGAGGGCTTCTTTTCCGCCAGAAACGTTATCTGCTCAGTGCGGGCAAAGTTATAAAAAGTGGAAAGGTAACAGCTATGACATATGATGTAAGTCAAAAACTTTGTTCTATATGTGGTGACCCGATACCAGAGGGAAGACTTAAGGTAATGCCAAAGACAAATGTTTGTACCAATTGTGCTAATGAACATAAACCCCAAGCGTCTATAAGCAAATCTGCTGAAGATTATGGCAACTGTCCTCGCTGTGGCTCAAAATTAAAGCTATGTCATGGACCGAAAGTTGATTTTATTGGATGCAGTGGCTTTCCATCTTGTACATACAAGGAATGGCTTTCGAAAAAATTAGGCTCAAGCCATTAAGAGGAAAAAGATATCATATTTCACTTGAAATGATATCAAGTTTTCATGTATCCTTTTACTAAGGAGGTGTTGAATGTCGAGGACTGTAAATGTCGAGGACTGTAATTGATATTGAAGACGGTATTTTAAGAAAGGCTCAGAGGCTTACGGGAATAAAAAAGAAGGTGGATATTGTAAACTTCGCCATTAAAAAACTTGTTGAACAGAAAGAGATTGAGAAAATACTTGTTCTTAAAGGCAAGGTAAGATGGGAAGGCGATCTTGAGGAAATGAGGAGAGGCAGGGTTGGTTCTCGTTGATACTTCCATCTGGATAGACTTTTTTCAGAATTCAAATTCGATTTATCAGGAGAAGCTTGAAAATCTTATCAGGGACAATAACAGGGCAGTAATCTGTAGCATTTCCTCTTGAAAAAAAATACCTTTTATGTTAGGCTGTTACCTCGTAAAAACACACGCCATCAACTTTCCTCTATGTGGTCCCGTATGGGTATAGGGGAAAAGGCGGAGGAAAAACCAGAGGAGGATAAAAATGGTTGCATCAATGAAAGAACTTCTTGAAGCCGGTGTCCATTTCGGGCATCAGGTGAAGCGTTGGAACCCCAAGATGAAAAAATATATCTTCGGGGAGAGGAACGGCATCTACATCATTGACCTTCAGAAAACGATGAAGGGGCTTGAGGATGCGTATAATTTTGTTAAGAAGGTTGCTGCCGGCAACGGAACCTTTCTTTTTGTCGGCACAAAGAAACAGGCGCAGGATGCTGTATACGAAGAGGCAAAGAGGGCAGGGGCTTTCTTTGTAAATCAGAGATGGCTCGGCGGTATGCTCACTAACTTTTTAACAATAAAAAAGAGCATAGAAAGACTAAAGCAGATAGAGACCATGAAGGCAGACGGCACATATGATCTTCTTCCCAAGAAGGAGGTCGCTGAACTTGAAAAGGAGCGGGGCAAACTCGAAAAAAACCTCAGCGGCATAAAAGAGATGGCGAGCATCCCTTCTGCCGTATTTGTTATAGACCCCAAAAAAGAGCGCATTGCCGTAGCAGAAGCGAGAAAGCTTTCCATCCCGGTAGTCGGTGTTGTTGACACAAACTGTGATCCTGATGAGATTGACCATGTTATCCCCGGCAATGATGATGCTATCAGGGCAATAAAACTTCTATCTGCGAAGATGGCAGACGCAGTGCTTGAAGGCAGGGAGACATTGTCAAAGAGCATGGCTGAAGAAACAGAAAAAGCTGCGGTAGAGGAAAAAGTGCATCAGGAGGAACAGGCTGAAGCAGAGGTGAAGGAGATAAAATGATGACGACTATTTCAGCCGACAGGGTAAAAGAACTCAGGGAGAAAACGGGCGCAGGCATGATGGAGTGCAAAAAGGCGCTTACCGAAAGCAAAGGTGATTTTGAGAAAGCAATAGATTGTCTCAGGCAGAAAGGCCTTGCCACTGCCGCAAAAAAAGCCAGCAGGAGCGCATCAGAAGGGCTTGTTAGTTCATATATACATATGGACAAAATAGGCGTTCTTCTGGAGGTAAACTGTGAGACGGATTTTGTTGCGAAAACAGATGATTTCAAAGGGCTTGTTAAAGATATTGCCCTGCATATAGCCGCTGCAAATCCTTCTTACCTCTCACATGAAGATGTGCCGCAGGATATCATAGAAAGAGAGAAAGATATATACAAGGCTCAGGTGGCAAAAAGTCCCGATAATATCGGGATTGTAGAGAAGATAGTTGAGGGCAAGCTTGATAAGTTTTTCGGCGATATGTGTCTTCTTGAACAGGCCTTTGTAAAAGACCAGGAACAAAAATTGAAGATAAAAGAACTCGTCACTGAGAAGATAGCAAAACTCGGAGAAAATATTGTGATAAGGCGGTTTGTCAGATTCCAGCTTGGTGAAAAACAATAGTCTGGTATGAAGCCTTCATTGAAGTATAAAAGAATACTCCTGAAACTCAGCGGTGAAGCCCTGATGGGCGCCAAAGACTTTGGCATAGATTCCGCTACAGTGGATTTTATAGCCAAAGAGATTAAGAAGGTTGTGAATATGGGCGCTGAGGTCGCGGTAGTGATAGGCGGCGGCAATATATTCAGGGGTGTGGAAGCAAGCGTGAAAGGCATGGAGCGCGCATCAGCAGATTATATGGGAATGCTCGCAACTGTCATAAACGCCCTTGCCCTGCAGAATTCACTTGAAAAAAACAATGTCCCCACAAGGGTGCAGTCAGCCATAGACATGAGAGAAATCGCCGAGCCTTACATAAGGCGAAAGGCAATGCGTCATCTTGAAAAGGACCGCGTTGTCATATTTGCGGCAGGCACCGGCAATCCTTATTTTACGACAGACACCGCTGCTGCTTTAAGGGCAATGGAAATAGGAGCTGAGGTAATAATCAAAGCGACAAAGGTTGACGGGGTGTATTCTGCCGACCCCGTAAAAGACCCAAATGCAAAAAAATACGATACTATAAGTTATATGGATGTTCTCAGAAAAGGGCTCAACGTTATGGATTCAACTGCTATCTCATTATGTATGGACAACAACCTCCCGATTGTGGTAGTTAACCTTAGAGGAAAAGACAATATAAAAAATGTTGCCAGAGGCAAAAAGATAGGCACCATCGTAGGAGGACACAATGGAGAAAGAGCTAAAAAGAAAGGCCGTTGAGAAAATGGACCACTCCATAGAAGCGCTCAAGAAAGAGTTCGCTTCTGTGAGAACAGGCCGGGCGTCTCTCGCGCTCCTTGACGGCATAAAAGTTGATTATTATGGAACGCCTACTCCGCTTCAGCAGCTTGCATCATTAAGTGTGCCGGAAAGCCGCCAGATAGCAATCCAGCCGTGGGATCAGAAGATAATCTCCGACATAGAAAAGGCTATAATGAAATCAGACCTTGGACTGACGCCGACAAACGACGGAAAGGTCATAAGAATCAATATACCGTCACTTACGGAAGAGCGCAGGAAACAGCTCGTTAAAGTTGTAAGGAAAAATTCCGAAGATGCAAAAGTTGCTGTAAGAAATATAAGAAGAGACGTTAATGATGAAATAAAAAAACTTGAGAAAGAAAAGCGCCTGAGCGAGGATGATACAAAGAAATCGCTTGATGAAATTCAAAAATCCACAGATTCTTATGTTAAAAAAATAGATGAAATACTGATGCATAAAGAAAAGGAAATAATGGAGGTGTAATATAAAATTCAAAATTCAAAGTTCAAAAATCAAAAATAAGGACTTCCATAATTTTGCATTTTGAATTTGTATGAGGAGGGGAAATGGCTGCAAATAGTAATTTCATGGTCAAGGTAACGGATGCGAAATTGCCTGATATTCAGAAGGCTCTTCAACAGGCAGGGATAAGCGTGAGAAGTATTATAGAGGTTTTTAAAGAAGAAGGTAAGGCGGAAACCACAGAAAAACCGGAAGAGGTAAAATAATGGCTGCAAAAAAACGTTCAAAGAATACAGCGTCCACCCCTTCTGCTAAAACCAAAAAGCCTGTAAAGGCAAAGAAGGCAAGCGCAGCATCAAAGAAGGCAGAGGCTAAAAGGCAGGCAGAAAAAAAAGAAACAGTAAATGAGAGTCCAGAAACATTAAGAAAACTTTTGATTCAAAAAAGAGAACAGATTGTTAAAGAAACAAAGATTGAGATATCCAAATACATAAAAGGCGAAACAAGGCAGCTTGTTGACACTGCCCTTGATGACGGCGACTGGTCTGTAGTTGATCTTTCCGAGGATATAAGCCTGAGGCAGCTCAGCAACCATAGAGAAGTAATGGTAAAGATAGATGCAGCGCTTGAAAAGCTTCAAGAGGGAACTTACGGAATCTGC
>JAHILQ010000167.1 GCA_018896985.1 Nitrospinota bacterium | reverse complement strand
TCAAGCCTTGCGTATGAGATAACCCTGATGAGGATCTTTTCGATATCCCTCTGGTACCATTTTGCGTTTATGGTGATCAGCATCGCCATGCTCGGCATCGCAGCCAGCGGGACCCTGCTTTCCGTTTATCCGAAGCTGAAAGATCCAAGTCATATACAGTCTTATATCCTGCTATTCTGCATAAGCGTACCTGCAAGTTACCTACTGATGAACATCGTCCCCTTCGACCCTGCAAGGCTCTCATGGGACAGGAGCCAGGTCCTTTACCTCAGCCTCTATTACCTCATCCTCTCATTCCCGTTTTTTTCCTTTGGCATGGTCATATCCTCCGCGCTTTCGACCATGACCATGGCGACAGGACATATATACGGTGCAGACCTGACCGGTGCGGGCACCGGTTCTCTGCTGACGCTCTGGTTATTATCTACAGGCGGGCCTGAGCAGATCGTCTTTATGATATCCGCACTCTCCGCTATGGTTTTATGCATATACAGCAGGAAGAAAATCAGACTTGCTTCCTGCTGTATCCTGATCATGAATCTCCTCATCCTATACGTTCATCCTCAGTTCATCGCTCCACGGATATCGCCTTATAAACCGCTCGAAACCGCCTTGCGTTTTCCTGATGCAGAGCATCTGAAGACATACTACAGCCCCTTTACCCGAGTCGATATATTCAAGAGCCCTGCTGTCAGATCCGCCCCTGGCCTCAGCTTTAAATATCTCAAAGAGCTTCCTGAGCAGACAGGCATCTCGATAGATGCCGGTGATATCTATGCTATTACAGACGACAGGGACAAGAAGGGTCTCGATTTTCTCAAGTATCTTCCTTCAGCGCTGCCCTATGAACTCTCCCTGAAAAAAGAGGTGCTGATACTTGAGCCCAAGGGAGGTCTTTCAGTCCTCCAGGCGGAATATTACAGGGTCGGGAATATTTATAAAGTTGATTCTAATCCCCTTGTCATCAGATCCGTCAGGGAATATCAGAGGAGATTTTCATCAGATATCTACGATAGAAATACCTGGACAGGATTGGGGAGAAGCCGTCTTGCTTCAACAGCTCAAAGGTTCGACCTGATCGATCTTTCTCTTACGGGGTCTGTACCTGCTGGTTCATTCGGTTTCTCAGAGGATTACCGTTTTACTGTTGAGGCCTTCGAAAAATATCTGAATCACTTGAGTCCGGAGGGCATGCTTTCAGCAAACCTCTTCATCATCCCGCCGCCGAGGACAGAACTGCGGCTTCTTGGCACAATCGCTAAGGCTTCGGAAAATATAGGCATCAAAGACTTCAGCGATCATATAGCTGCGATCAGGAGCTGGGGTACTCTAACGATCATCTTCAAAAAATCTCCTTTATCCAAAAGCGACATCGAGGGGATAAAGGCCTTTGCACATGACAGGAGATTCGATACAGTCTATTACCCTGGTATTACGGAAAAAGAGACGAATCTATATATAAAAATGCCGTCGAATGAACTCTTTCATGCCTCTATTAAACTGATATCTCCTGAAACGAGAGAGGAGTTCATCCGTGATTACCTCTTCGACATCACGCCGGTCCATGACGAAACACCCTTCTTCCATTACTACCTGAAGATCGAAAACATCGGTGAGATTTACCGGTTGATGGGTGAGAAATGGCAGTATTTTATGGAAGAGGGATATCTCCTGCCGGTTATATTCATAGAGGTAGTGTTTTTGAGCATCCTGCTGGTACTTCTTCCGCTGATACGGTTCAGGATGAAAGATCATCTCAGCCTCAACCTTGACCTCAGCCTCGACCTCAATCTTTTTTTGACTTTGGCGTACTTCGCATTTCTCGGAACAGGCTTTATGTTCATAGTGATATCCTTTGTCCAGAAGATGATTCTCCCTCTCGAAAACCCGTCCTATGCCGCTGCTGTCGTGCTGGCCTCGGTCCTCATAAGTTCGGGAATCGGCAGTCTGTTGAGCCAGCACCTGAAGATATTCCAAAAACCTGCGATAATCCTTTTCCTCTCTCTAACGGTCCTTGCGTACAGCCTCTTCCTTCCTATTGTGATAAACGAAATATCCCCCTATTCACTGAAAACAAAGATCCTTTCTGTCTTCTTCATCCTCATGCCTGCAGGCATTCTTATGGGGACACCCTTTCCGCTCGGTCTTTCATTCCTCGGCAAAACCAGACCAAAGTTGATCCCCTGGGCCCTGGCAGTAAACGGCTGTTTCTCTGTCCTTGCACCGATCCTTGCAGTGATGTTCGCTATATCGGCTGGATTTAAGACCGTTATGCTCACCGGAATGGCGGTATACATCCTGGCTTTTTGTTCCCTGCTCTGGATGAAATATAAAGCCGTTTAACCCGATATCAGCGACCTTTTTCAGTTTTTTCTTTTCATCGCTTCACCGGTCATCGGCACAAAGGCAACGCCTCCCATCTGCTCGACCTCCAGTTCGCCCTTCTTTTTTGTGGCAAGGGTGAGCATCTGAAAATAGACAGTGCTGCCGAGGGGGATGATAAGCCTTCCGCCTTCCTTCAGCTGTTTGATCAGCGGTGGAGGTATGTGATTGGCAGCGGCGGTCACGATAATCGCGTCAAAGGGCGCATGCTCCTCCCATCCGTAGTATCCGTCGCCATGCTTCACCATTATATTTCTGTACCCCAATTTCCTTAATAATTTTCCGGATTTTTCGGCGAGCTTTTTTCTGATCTCAATCGTATAAACCTCTGATACAATCTCGCCGAGTACCGCTGCCTGATAACCGGAGCCGGTGCCTATCTCGAGGACCCTGTCTGTGGCTTTAAGCTTCAATGCCTCTGTCATAAGCGCCACGACATAGGGTTGTGATATGGTCTGGCCTTCGTCGATCGGCAGCGGATGGTCATTATAGGCGCTGTTCATGAACCTGCTGTCCACAAACAGATGCCTCTCGATTCTGGACATCGTATCGAGTACTTTCTTGTCCCTTACCCCTCTTCCCCTGATATCAGTTTCAATCATTTTCAGGCGCTTCAATGTGTATTCATCCGTAGCAGGGGTAACTATCACAGACAACAGCAAAGTTGTCATGACAAAAATCAACAGTGACAAAGCCGGTTTTTTACCGGTCCCATGAAGGATCTCAAGGATTATGTCTTTCTTAAGGATAAAGGATTTCATAATATACAACAGGACACAAAGGAAATAACGGTACTCTTATTTCCTGTTTGATCTTAACTCCACGTTATCAAAAATATTTTGGGTTGTCAAGGAAGAACCAGGATTATGAGAACAGTTCGTTCATGAGTATTTGCACGATTCAAGGTTGCTAATTATTTTAACGTGCGCAGTGGGATGTTGCGACTTACACCGCATAACAAAATGGATATTTTCGTTTGCTACACCTCCAAGTCAAAAGGTTATGAAAGTCTAAACTATCGCGGATTTACAGTTGAAACATTCATAACGCCGGAAATCACGGGCGGAGTAAAACGGAGTCCCGTGGAGTGAGATATTATGCATTCTTTATACATTATATCCGTAATCTATAAGCCTTTGACGTGCTTTTTCAATTTCTTCGGCGCTGAACAAAGGTGCCCACTTAGGGTTCTGCACAAGTGCCTCTACAGTTATATCGAGTCTGCCTTTCTCCCATAATGCCGTGTATCCATCAGATGGTCTGTCGGAATTTATCAAGATTTTTGCAGTTTCCACTCCTCCATGTTCGGCCACCATTTGGATATATCGGGTTGCCACATAGTTAGCCTCATTTCTGGCTCTCTCATAAATATCAACCATTGCCCGATGAAATTCTTGCTCAAGTGGGGTTGGCATTATTATCTCCTTTCATTCATAACAACAATTATACCAACTCGGTATTTTCTCCCTTCATGGCGAAAATAGTATCATATACTGCAACTCTTGAAAAGGGAAAAATCTTTTAAATCAAGGGAGAAAAAATTTACGCTCAGTGTATTTTTTGGTCCGCCTAATGCGGATGGACTAAAAGGCAACTTGGTGAAATATGGGAAAATTGTCCAGCGAGGAATAAATGGGCAGACTTATTGAAGATTTGAATTTAAAAAACAAAATCAGCGTATTCAGGGACAGGGCAGAGGCATATATGAAGTGGTATGACGTTGGAGATTGGGAGTGAAATGCAGATGAAGTATTAAAGAAGCTTTTCTCGCTCCCGATTTTTACATCTAAACCTTTTTTATGATGTTGTAACAGGTATCTCTCTGTGCAGGATTGAATCCGGCATTTTTTATTGCCCTGATGATGTCCTCTTTTGAGACCCTGTAGCTTACGCCTGCTGATGCAACAACATTTTCCTCAATCATTGTAGAGCCAAAATCGTTTGCGCCGAACCTCAATGCAACCTCGGCAATTTTCAACCCCTGCGTTACCCACGATGCCTGGATGTTTTTAATGTTGTCAAGATATATCCTTGAGAGCGCAAGCACCCTGAGATATTCCACAGCAGTAGAGCCACAGCGCAGTAGCGCAGTAGAGCAGTAGTCTTCTAAAGGAGAAATTTTATTTTTCTGTTGCTCTACTGTTCTGCTGTTCTGCTGCTCTAATTTTGCTAACTCTGTATTTCCCGGCTGGAATGTCCACGGGATGAATGCGGTAAATCCTCCAGTCCTGTCCTGAAGGTTTCTTATTGCGTCAAGATGTTCAATAATGTCCTCAGGTTTTTCAATGCTCCCGAACATCATTGTTGCAGTTGTCCTCATGCCGAGCCTGTGCGCCTCTTCCATTACCTTAAGCCATGATGATGATTTTATCTTCCTTGGGCTCAGTATCTCCCTCACCCTGTCAGAGAGTATCTCTGCGCCTCCTCCGGGGATGGAATCAAGCCCTGCACCTTTCAATATTCTCAAGGTCTCTCTTATTGTCAGGTCTGATTTATCGGCGATGTAGCATATCTCAGGTGGTGAAAATCCATGGACATTAATGTCAAAGCGTGATTTTATTGATTTTAGCAAGCTGATGTAATACTCAATATTGAAATCAGGGTGTAATCCTCCCTGAATTAATATTTGTGTGCCGCCGAGATTTATTGTCTCTTCAATCTTTTTGAATAACTCATCTTCACTCAATATATAGGAATCTTTGTCTTCCTTATCCCTCCAGAACGCACAGAAAGTGCATTTATTTATGCAGATGTTTGTGTAGTTTATATTCCTGTCAACAATGAATGTGCCGGTTTTTTCAGGATGAAGTTTTTCCCTTATCCCGTCTGCCTGCTGGCCAAGCTCAAGCAGGTCAGAGTTTTTAAGCAACCTTAATCCTTCTTTTTTTGTTATTCTCTTCATCAACTTTCTATCCATATCAACAAACAGCCCTGTAAAAACTATCCCTTTCAACAGGAACCTTTCCCGCTTTTTTAATGAGATTCCTTAACTGTTCTGCTGTCATTGCATTCCCGCTGAGCGCGCCAGCCGAATGCGTAATCTTCTCCTCTATGATTGTCCCGTCAATATCATCAGCTCCGAATAAAAGCGCAAGCTGTGAAAGCTTCTCTCCAAGCATAATCCAGTAAGCCTTAATATGAGCGAAATTATCAAGCACAAGCCTGCTTACTGCGATAGTCTTTAAATCATCAATTCCCGATGAATACGAACCGCCTATCTCAGTGTTTTTGGGGTGATATGCCAGCGGAATAAATGCCTGAAATCCTCCTGTCCTGTCCTGCAATTCTCTCAGTCTCATCAAATGGTCAACCCTCTGCGCATAGCTTTCAACGTGCCCGTACAGCATAGTCGCATTCGTCTTTATACCTGCTTTATGCGCAGTTTCCATGACATTTAGCCATCCCTCAGATGAAAGCTTCTCAGGGCATAACTGATTTCTTACTCCGACATCAAAAATCTCTGCCCCTCCTCCGGGCATTGTGTCAAGGCTGTGTTTCCTGAGAGCTGTCAGCGTGTCAAACACACTCTTGCCGCTTATCCTTGACATATATTCAATTTCCGTAGCTGTGAATGCCTTTATCTGGAGTTTAGGAAAGTGTTTTTTTATTGAAGACAACATCTCCAGATAGTATTCGAAAGGCCAATCAGGATGCAGGCCTCCGACGATGTGAACCTCTGAAAAACCGTTATGCGTAATGCGTGATGCGTAATGAGAACTGTTTCTTCCTCGACCATTGACCATTGACCCTTGACCCTCTTTTAACTTTTCTATTATCTCATCAATCGTCATCTCATAGGCGCCTTCTTCTCCTTTAGAGCGGCTGAATGCGCAGAACTTGCAGCGATTGACACATATGTTTGTGGGATTAATATGGATGTTTCTTATAAAATATGCTTTATTGCCGTTCTTCTTTTTTGCCGCATGGGATGCGAGTTTTCCGAGAGTGAATATGTCATCGCTCTCAAATAATCCAATCGCTTCTTCTTTTGTGAGCCTTTTGCCGGAAAGAATTTTATTCTTGATGTCTTGCATTCTTTTAATTAATATTCAGACAGTCGCAACTGCTTTTCCTTGAAGCTTTTCTGTAGAGATATTATACTATAAAACCTTAAGGACTTTTTTAGAAAGGGGAGCAATTGGAAAAGAGGAAAATCATAATCGGAACTCGCGGAAGCAAACTTGCCCTCTGGCAGGCGGAATGGGTCAAGTCAGAACTCCAGAAACTTAATCCCGATTTAAAGATAGAACTCAACAAAATCAAGACAACAGGTGACAAGATACTTGATGTGCCTCTTGCAAAGGTCGGGGGAAAAGGACTTTTCGTAAAAGAGATAGAGGAAGCTATGTTAAGAGGCGAGGCAGACCTTGCTGTCCACAGCGTGAAGGATGTGCCTACTGATTTCCCGAATGGACTTCATCTCGCAGTTATATGCAAAAGGGAAGACCCCCGCGATGCGTTTATCTCAGGGGGCAAGGGGTCAAGGGGGCAAGGGGTCAAGGGAAAAGAATTTCATATTAATTCTTTCAGGGAGTTGCCCAAAGGTGCGACCGTTGGCACAAGCAGTCTGAGGCGTTCGTGCCAGCTCCTGAGTATCAGGCCTGATTTAAAGATAGAACAATTAAGGGGAAATCTTGACACAAGGCTGAGAAAACTCGATGAAGGACAGTTTGATGCAATCATTCTTGCTGCTGCCGGGGTCAAGAGGCTTGGATGGGCTGAGAGGATAACAGAGACCATAGAACCTGAAGTAAGCCTTCCTGCAATAGGACAGGGCGCAATTGGGATTGAATGCAGGGTTGACGATGATTTTATAAACAGTCTTATTGCTCCATTGAATCATGATGAGACATCTATCTGTGTCCGCGCTGAAAGGGCATGCCTCAAGAAGTTGGAAGGCGGCTGTCAGGTTCCCATCGCAGCTCATGCGCAACTAATAAAGATGCAAGATTCAGGATACAAGATACAGGATAAAGACATGCATCGTGAATCATGCATCGTGAATCATGCATCGGGTCTTCTGATTATGGATGGATTGGTCGGAAGTGTTTCAGGCGACAGGATTATCAAAAGCCATATAGAAGGCAATCCGAAAGACGCCGAATCTCTTGGCATAAAACTTGCAAAAGATTTACTCTCACAGGGTGCAAAAGAGATTTTAGATGAAGTTTACGGCAAAGACATCAGGCCGATTAATGGGAAAACAGCAAGTTAATCCTCGTCTGTCGAAGCCGACTCTGAAACTATCTTTGCAAACTTCCTTTTCCCTGCCTTAAAAAGGTAAGTTCCGGGTTTGAGTTTTGCGTCAGGATTGTCGCATTTCTTGTCATCAATAAAAACTCCGCCCTGTTTTATAAGCCTCATTGCCTCGCCTGTGCTTGAGCAGAGCCCTGAAAGCTTCATTATCTTCGGCACCCACATCTCATCCTCTTCCCACTTAAGTTTAACAACAGGGATTTCATCAGGCTTTCCCTTATCCTTAAATATATGCTCAAACTCTTCCTTTGCCTTTAGCGATGCATCCTTACTCCAGTGTCTTTCGACAATCTCCATTGCAAGATTTTCTTTGGCGGTTTTAGGATGGATAGCGCCTTTTTCCATCCCCTGCTTTAGTGCGCTGAGTTCCTCAATTGATATATGGCTCAGAAGTTCATAATACCTGAGCATGAGGGTATCGTTTATTGACATTACCTTTCCGAACATATCCTTCGGAGACTCTGTGATTCCTATGTAGTTCCCAAGGCTCTTTGACATCTTGTTTACGCCGTCCAGTCCCTCAAGCAATGGCATAAGGACAACAGCCTGCTCTTCAACCCCCATTTTCCTCTGCAAAGTTCTTCCCATAAGTATATTGAACTTCTGGTCTGTGCCTCCAAGTTCAACATCTGCTTTCAGATGTACAGAGTCGTATCCCTGAAACAGCGGATAATAGAATTCAAGTATTGTTATGTCCTGCTGGTTTTCAAATCTTTTCTTGAAATCCTCCCTTTCAAGCATCCTTGCAACTGTCTGCATTGAGCCAAGTCCGACAATATCCATTACGCTCATCTTTGTAAGCCATTCGCTGTTGAATAGTACCTTTGTTTTTTCTGAATCCAGTATCTTGAATACCTGTTTCTTATAAGTCTCTGCATTATTCAGGATATCTTCTCTTGTAAGCGGCTTTCTTGTCTCAGACCTGCCGGTAGGGTCTCCGATCATTCCTGTGAAATCACCGATAAGAAACAATATCTCATGCCCCAGTTCCTGAAACTGCCGCATCTTTTCAAGAAGCACAGTGTGGCCAAGGTGAATATCAGGCGCAGTTGGGTCAAACCCTGCTTTTATCTTTAAAGGCGTGTTCTTTTTTACAGACTTCTCAAATTTGGCGAGGAGCTCTTTTTCGCTGATTACCTCAACAGCCCCTCTTTTGATTATCTCAAGTTGTTTCTCAGGCGTAATCATGGGAATTATGATAACCCCTTAAGGTCATTGCAGTCAATTTTTACATCCTGCCCTCATTATCTTGACTTTATTCCTGCTAAAAAGATATACTTTTCCTCTGGAGAAAAACAATGGGAGCTTATACTACATACCATCCTCACAAGATTAAAAGGAAACGGACACACGGCTTCCTTGAGCGCATGAGTACAAAGGGAGGACGCAAGGTCATTCAAAGAAGAAGGGCAAAGGGCAGGAAGAAACTGGCCGTTTAATCTTTGATTCCTTATCGCAGACAGGGCTTTACACCTATGAACCTTATTAATAATGTGAGCGGCTCTGATGCATACGGTAGAGGAGTGCAAGGTGGGAGATATAATTAAAAATATCTTATTAGGGGCTATAAAGCTCTATAAATATGCAATCTCGCCATTACTGCCTGATAGCTGCAGGTTTGTGCCTACCTGTTCTGAATATTCGGCAGAGGCAATAGAAAGATATGGCGCTGTAAAAGGCAGTTGTCTATCATTAAAGCGAATACTCAGGTGTCATCCGTTTCATAACGGCGGATATGACCCTGTGAGGTAAACAGAATAATGGGAACAGAAAAAAGAACATTAATAGCTATAATCCTTTCAATAATCATTCTTGTAGGGTATCAGTTTTTATTCCCTACTCCGCCTCAGAAACAGCCGGTAACCGGACAGACAAAAGAAGAAAAGAAAGAAAGCAAACTACAGGAACCTGCAAAGCCTGTTTCTGTTCCTTTCAGTTTAAAAGGGCTCGCAGATGCGAGCCCTTTTTCTGCAGTCCATGTTGTACCTGCTGAAGAAAAAGAAGTCAGGATTGAAACAGGCCTTTATTCTGCAACGCTCTCGTCAATAGGCGGAACGATAAAAAAATGGGAATTAAAAAGGTATAAAGATAAAGAAGGGCTGCCTGTTGTCCTTCAGCAAGGCCAGAGTGTTTATCAGCCTCTCAGCATAGGGTCACAGAATAATTTTAATCTTGCAAAGGTGAATTTCAGCGTCTCCGGAAAAGACATAAAACTTGATGAAAATAAAAACACAGGCGCCATTGTCTTTGAATATGCAACCTCTGAATCTTCCATAAGAAGAACTTACACCTTTTATAATGACAGCTACAGGTTTGACCTTAAGGATGAGGTCAACGGGCTGGCTGAATACTGGATAACGCCCGGCACCGATTTCGGAATTCATGACAGGAAAGACGAATCAGTACATCTTGGCCCTGTACTTCTGAAGGATGCGGAAAAGATAGAACTGGACACAAAGAAGCTAAAAGAGGTACAGAGCTACCAGGGCAGACTGAAATGGATCGCCCAAGAGGATAAATACTTTTTCTCGGCGATTGTGCCTGTCACGCAGATGGATGAGGCAAAGGCATGGAAGGTTCAGGATGCGTCAGTTATCGCATTCAAGGGAAAATCCGGCATTAATAATTTTATCGTCTATGCCGGGCCAAAAGAACATGACAACCTCAAAAAATTAAATGTCGGGCTTGAGCACATCATTGATTTCGGCTTCTTCTCCATCATATCAAGGCCATTGTTCTGGCTTATGAAATTCTTCTATAACTTCATGGGGAATTACGGATGGGCAATAGTGCTTTTGACAATTGTAACTCGAATACCGTTTATCCCGCTGATAAACAAGATGCAGGCATCAATGAAGAAAATGCAGGATATACAGCCCAGGATGAACGAGATAAAGGAAAAATACAAAAACAAAAAAGACCCGCAGAAGATGCAGAAAGAAATGACGGAGCTTTACAAAAAGCACAAGGTAAATCCCCTCGGGGGCTGCCTGCCAATGCTCCTCCAGATCCCTGTGTTCTTTGCGCTTTATAATATACTTTCTATCGCCATTGAATTAAGAGGCGCACCGTTCATGCTCTGGATAACAGACCTCGCAGGCCCGGATACGCTCTTCGGGCACATTCCTTCGTGGTTCCCTTTGATTGGAGGTTTCGCTGTCGGGCCATTGCCGATTGCAATGGGGATTACAATGGTCATCCAGCAGAAGATGACACCGTCGTCAGCCGACCCTACCCAGCAGAAGATGATGATGCTCATGCCAATCATATTTACATTCATGTTTCTTAACTTTGCATCAGGACTCGTACTTTACTGGCTG
>JAHILQ010000166.1 GCA_018896985.1 Nitrospinota bacterium | reverse complement strand
AATCACAGCGATCCTCTCAAGGCAGTAGAGCTAATATCGCTGGAGATGCTCACTGTTTAACAGAGTTGTCAGGTGTTAAACTCCAATACTAATTTTTCTGTAAGCAAAGTGGATTTCCTGAAAAAAGTTGAAGTCAACGGGATTCCGCCTCTTGCCGCTGAAATCCCCTATATCCAGCCTGATATTTTGTATCCGGTATTTTCAGGTGCAAACAGTTTTCTCCTTGAGAGCGTAAAAGGACCTGAAAATATTGCCCGCTATTCTTTCATAGGTTTTGATCCATACTTAACATTCAAGGTAAAGGATGGCGCTGTTGAAATCACTGCTAAGGGTAAAAAAGCCGTTTCTTCTGTCCCTCCGCTTGCCAGACTTAAATCACTTGTTGATGCGTACAGGCAGACTCCCCTGAAATCACTTCCTCCTTTTCAGGGAGGAGCGGTTGGATTGCTGAGTTATGACTTTGTCCGGTATCTTGAGAAACTGCCGAAGGCCGCAAGAGATGACCTTCAGATTCCGGATGCGCATTTTCTTATGATTGATAAGCTGATCGCATTTGATCATCTGGATAAGAAAGCATGGATTGTTGTATGCCCCGGCGCTCGGGATACAGAATTGGGTTATGGAGATGTGGATGTTGACTGGGCTGAAAAATATGATGAAGCGGAAGAAACGATAAAGAATATTAGATACAGGATACAGGATACACGATACAAGATTCAGGATAAAAAAAATCATGCATCATCAGTCCGTCATGAAATGTCCAAAGAACAATATATGGATATTGTAAAAAGGGCAAAAGAGTATATTGCTGCCGGAGATATTTTTCAGGCAAACATTTCGCTCAGGGTATCAGCCGATATCGGGGATATTAAACCATGGAGTCTTTATAAGATACTCCGTTCAATCAATCCGTCTCCGTTTGCAGGTTATATTGATTTCGGAGATTATCAGATGGCCAGTTCTTCCCCTGAGAGGTTGTTAAAGGTAAGAGACGGTGTTATTGAGACAAGGCCGATAGCAGGCACGAGACCGAGGGGCAGGGACATAAAAGAAGACGAACTCATGCGCGCCGAGCTTCTTCTGAATGAGAAGGAGAGGGCGGAACACATTATGCTCATTGACCTTGAAAGAAACGATATCGGAAGGGTTTCTGATTACGGAAGTGTTTATGTGGATGAACTTATGATAACAGAGGACTATTCCCATGTGATACATATTGTCTCCAATGTAAAAGGCAATCTCGCTTCCGGCAAAACTTGTTTTGATGCAATAAGAGCAACATTCCCCGGGGGAACGATAACAGGCGTTCCTAAAGTTCGATGCATGGAGATAATTGATGAGCTTGAACCTGTCTCAAGAGGCCCGTACACAGGCTCTTTTGGTTATATAGGGTTCTCAGGCAGTATGGACCTGAATATTATAATCAGGACGTTTGTTATCAAGGATGGATTTGCGTATGTTCAGGCAGGAGCAGGCATTGTCGCAGACTCTGATCCTGAAAAAGAATATTATGAAAGTCTAAAAAAAGCAGAGGCATTGATAAGGACACTGGAGAGGCTGTGAATTTATTTTGTGAACCAGCCTTTTTTCTCTGAGGCTTTCTGCCAGCTTATCAATCTGTTCAAGCTATACTATAGTATAAACCCCGTTTCTGGTAGTATTTTTTACCCTGTACATTGCTTCATCTGCAAGGCGAATAATATCTTCTTTGGTCTTTGCGCTTTCAGGGTAGGATGCAACACCAAAGCTTGCAGTCATCTTAAGAGCATAACCTTCTTTTTTAAGGAATGTGTTGCGCTCAACTGATTTTCTTATTCTTTCGGCTATCTGTACTGCTGCTTTAAGAGGTGTCTGGGGAAGCACTACTACAAATTGATCTCTGCCATATCTTGCAACTATATCAATGCGGCGCAGACATTTTATGATTAACTGCCCCATTTTTTCGCTAAGCCGTGAGAGGGCAGTTTCAATAGAGCTGAATTTCGAGACCGCAAACCTGTTGCGAGACAGTATATCCTCAAAAGTACTTTTGTTAAGGCCGGGACCTATTAAAAAAACATTAGGCATTTACACCACAGCATTTTTTATATTTTTTCCCGCTGCCGCATGTGCATGGGTCATTCCTTCCGGTTTTTTTCCCCTTTTGAACCGGCTGCTGCATTTCACCTGTCTCACTCTTATTGTAAGTCAATTGCTGTCTTCTGTGAATCTCCTTTATGTCTTCCTCTTTTTTAACCTGAATCTTGAAAACTCTGTTAAGCACCTCAATAGATATCCTGTCTGTCATTTCAGCAAAGACATCAAATGCCTCTTTCTTATATTCGGTAAGGGGGTCTCTCTGTCCATAGCCTCTGAGCCCTATGCCCTCTTTGAGGTGGTCCATCGCAAGGAGGTGGTCCTTCCATTGAGTATCAACCACCTGAAGCATGATGGTTTTTTCTATGTATCTCATCATCTCGCTTCCAATCTCTGCTTCTTTCTTTTCGTAAGTCTCTTTTATGGCAGATGTGAGAGATTCCCTTATCTCCTCTGAAGATTTTGAGGATGGAGAATATGTTATGGAGAATGTGCCGTATACAGCGTCACGCAGCCCTTTAATGTCCCATTCTTCAGGGGGTTTTTCTTCAGGACAGTATATAGTTAGAAGTTCATCAACAGTCTCTTCTGCCATAGAATATATTCTCTCCTTTAATCCTTCTTCCTGCAGAATTTCACGCCTGAATGAATATATCTCTGTCCTTTGCTTGTTCATTACATCGTCGTATTCAAGGAGGTGTTTTCTTATATCAAAATTATGCGCTTCAACTCTCTTCTGTGCGTTCTCTATTGCCCTTGACACAAGCTTGTTTTCTATTGGCATGTCTTCTTCCATGCCGAGCCTGTTCATTAAGCCTGAAATCCTGTCAGAGCCGAATATCCGCATCAGGTCGTCTTCCAATGATAAATAGAATCTTGAAGAGCCCGGGTCTCCCTGCCTGCCGGAACGCCCCCTCAGCTGATTGTCAATCCTTCTTGCTTCATGTCTTTCTGTGCCGAGGATGTGCAGCCCTCCAAGGCTGACGACTTTCTCTCTGTCTTTTATGCAGATCTCGTCTGCCTTTAGCAATGCCTCTTTGTAATCTTCCTCTGTGTAATCTTTTTTATCCTTTCGCCTCAGCGAATCAGCCGAGGCTGATAAAAGCTCCCTTGTAAGTCCTTCAGGGTTGCCTCCAAGGACTATGTCGGTGCCTCTTCCTGCCATATTCGTTGCTATCGTGATGCCGCAGCTTCTGCCTGCCTGCTCTATTATCTCTGCCTCTTTTTCATGGTATTTCGCATTCAGGACAGAATGAGGTATGCCTTTCTTTTTGAGCATATGGCTAAGGACTTCTGATTTTTCTATTGATATCGTCCCGACAAGGGCAGGCTGTCCTTTCTTGTGCAGTTCCTCTATCTCTTTTAGCGCAGCGTTAAATTTGCCTTTCTCAGTCTTGTATATTGAATCGGGGGAATCTTCCCTTATCATAGGCTTATTCGTAGGGATTACAACAACGTCAAGGTTGTATATCTTTCCGAATTCTGCGGCTTCTGTATCGGCAGTTCCTGTCATGCCTGCGAGTTTCTTATACATCCTGAAGTAATTTTGAAATGTAATTGTGGCGAGCGTCTGGTTTTCGCTCTCTATCTTTACTCCCTCTTTCGCCTCGACTGCCTGATGCAGTCCGTCGCTCCAGCGCCTTCCCGGCATAAGTCTTCCGGTAAATTCGTCAACGATAATTACCTCCCCGTCTTTGAGGATATAATCAACATCTTTTTTGAAAAGGGTATGGGCCTTGAGTCCCTGAAGCACATGATGGACAAATTCTATATTTGAAGGGTCATACAGATTGCCTGCGCCGAGGAGCTTTTCAACTTTTATGCTTCCTTCTTCTGTAAGTATTACAGTTTTTGCCTTTTCGTCAATCGTATAGTCAGTATCTCTCTGGAGTTTCGGGATAATCCTGTCTATCTTGTAATATTTGTCAGTTGATTCTTCAGACGGCCCGGAAATTATGAGAGGGGTTCTTGCCTCGTCAATAAGAATACTGTCCACCTCGTCAACTATTGCATAGTTAAGTTCCCGCTGGACATACTGTGAAATATCGTATTTCATGTTGTCCCTGAGGTAGTCAAAGCCGAACTCGTTGTTCGTGCCAAAGGTTATGTCAGAGTTGTAGGCGGCTTGTCTCTGTTCGTCGGTAATTCCGTGTACAATGACACCCACGCTCATGCCGAGAAAATTGTAAATAGGCCCCATCCACCTGGCATCCCTTCTTGCGAGGTAGTCGTTGACCGTAACGATATTCACACCCCTGCCTTCAATGGCATTCAGATAAACAGGGAGAGTGGCAACAAGCGTCTTACCTTCGCCGGTTTTCATCTCTGCAATTTTGCCTTCATGAAGCGTTATGCCGCCGAGGAGCTGGACATCGAAATGCCTCATCTTAAGCGTCCTTTTTGAGACTTCCCTTACAACAGCAAATGCCTCCGGCAGTATATCATCAAGCGTTTCGCCAAGTTCAAGCCGTTTTTTGAATTCAGGGGTCTTATCCTTTAGCTGGCTGTCGCTGAGGCTGCTTATCTGAGGCTCAAAAGAGTTTATCTGCTCAACAAGCGGCAGGAGACGTTTAATTTCTCTCTCGTTTTTTGTGCCAAATAGTTTTTTAAGTAATCCACTAACCATAGTTTATAGTAGAATTAAATGCTGTCGGATTTCAAGGAAGCCGTTCACATCTCTTGAATAAATGAACGAATATCCTTTATGATTAAAGGTAATAACGGAGGGAATTTATGGTATCAAAGGAACAGATTGAAGTTGTTCTTGAAAAGGTAAGAGCAGGGCTCAGGGCTGAGGGAGGAGATATAGAGTTTGTGGATATAAAAGATAATGTCATGTATGTAAAGCTGAAGGGCGCATGCGGAACCTGTCCGATGTCCACGCTTACATTGAAGAACTGGGTGGAGGCAAATATCAAGCGCGAAATCCCTGAGATTACCGCTGTTCAGGCAGTATGAGAGAGGATGCAAGATACAGGTCGGAGCGACTCTCAGCGGAGACTCGCTTCGAGATGCAGGATATGCATGCATCGTGCATCATGCATCGTGCATCCTGTATCCTTTTATTTTTACTCATAATATTATCGCCTGCCATAAGCAGTTCTGAAGATAGAATTGAGGTTCTCGATCTTAAGCATTGGACGTCTAAGGGATATACGCGGGTTGTTGTTGACCTTTCCGCTCCTGTTGAATTCTCCAAAAATCGCATTGCAAATCCTGACAGGCTTTATTTTGATCTAAAAAACAGCAGAATTTCAAAAGAGATAAAGACCACTCTTCCTGTCGGAGACGGGATATTAAAGACAGTCAGGGCAGGGCAGTTCGATCAGGATACTGTGAGAGTAGTTTTAGATTTAGAGGAAATAAAGGACTTTAAGGTATTTATCCTTGATGACCCTGCAAAACTTGTCATTGACGTTTATGGCCATGAAAAGGCTGCCAATACTCACGATCTGGCGTCTGCTGTAAAGACCATTGTGCTTGACCCGGGACATGGCGGGCACGACCCCGGCGCAGTTGGGCCTAACGGCCTTTATGAAAAGGACGTTGTTTTAGATATTGCCTTGAAGTTAAGAACGATTCTTTCAAAAAATAAGAACTTCAGGATATTGCTGACAAGGGACAAGGATGTGTTTATCCCTCTGGTAGAGAGGACTGCCTTTGCAAATACCAAAAATGCAGATCTGTTTATATCAATACATGTTAATGCAAGCCCCAAGAAGACAGCAAGGGGCGTTGAGACATATCTTCTTAACTGGACAAACGATGAGGAATCCATAAGGGTTGCGGCGAGGGAGAATGCAATATCCTTGAAGAAGATGAAAGAACAGATGAAAAAGTATAAGAGCGACGTTGATATAATGCTGAGTGATTTGAGAAGGGACATCAAGAGAGATGAATCAATAAAGCTTGCAAATTATGTTCAGGAATCGATGGTGTCAACCCTTGGTGAAAATTATAACGACATAAAAAACCTTGGCGTTAAAAATGCGCTTTTTTATGTGCTTTTCGGCGCAAGAATGCCTTCTGTTCTGGCAGAGGTCTCATTTATAAGCAATCCTGCGGAGGAGAACCTGCTTTCAAAAGAGTCTTACAGGGATTATATCGCACAGGCTATTGCTGATGGCATTGATACTTATATGTCTGCAGCGCCAAAGATGCAGAAAATGGCAGGGCGTCAGAGATCCGTCAGGGCGGAAAAATAACCTTGTCTTCAGAGTTTAAAATTATCTTATATGTTGTTTTTATTGTCTCGCTCTTTTTAATCCATGACTTATCTGTATATATTATTATACTGATTGCCCTTTCGTTATTGCTCCTGAGAATCCCGTTTGCGTCACTTAAAAGGGGATGGCTGCCCATAAGTCTTTTTCTTGCCTTTACTTTTATGAGCAATGTTTTTTTCAGTCACGGAAAGATTCTATATAATCTTGGTCCGATTGTCATTACAGCAGAAGGGATGCATATTGCGACGCTGAGAACACTTAGGATATTTTTTATGGTCGCAGGCGCAAAGATACTTACAGCATCAACACCGCTGGATGTCCTTGTAGCAGGACTTGGCAATATATTAAAACCTCTTGAAAAGACAGGACTGCCTCTCAATGATTTTTTTGAAACCATGGGACTTACGCTGAAGTGCTTCCCGAAGCTCAAAGATTATCTGGCAGAGAATTACAGAAATCATAAAAACAAGGAAGAGAACAGGGGATTTTTTGGAAATGCCAGGGTAATCTCTTTATTCCTTTTGCCAATGTTTATACAGAGCATACAAAATCCGGAGGTATTCTTTCGCGAGAATTCAAAGAGTGAAAAGTCAGGATAAGAATTGTTGTCGTTTTGGCCTGTAATGCACCGTTCGGGGTGCAAAAGAAGCCTGAAAGGTTTGGATGTTAGTCTTTTTGCATCGTTGTTATCTGCCGATGAAATCAGAAATTATTTCAAAAGTTCCTTGAATTTCTCTACTGTCAAATCAGCATCTCTGAGAATACTTGCCAGAAGTTTAGGGTGGAGAATCTTTCCTGAATGATAGGGAACTATTGCCCTTTTGCCTTCTTTGTTCTTGTAAATCTTGTGGCTTCCACTTTGTCGTGAAAAGGAGAATCCTGCCCGCTCTAATGCCCTGATTGCATCCGAAGCAGTTACTCTCGGTAATTTTTCACTCATACCACTACTTCCATCATGGTGAGACTAACTGATTCTACCTGTGGTATTTCTTCACCATTTTCAAGCCTGTCTTCTATATGAAGGTGTATAGCGTCCTTGATATTCGCCAGAACCTCTTCATAAGTGTCGCCTTGTGTGTAGCAGCCCTGAAGTTCAGGACAGAAAGCAAAATAGCCATCACTGTCCCTTTCTGTGACAACTGAAAATTTATATGCACTCATTTTTCGACCTCCTTTCTTGATGCTTTATGATAACAAATCTTCAAACAGATAAAAATAGTTATCTGCCGCTGAGGGCATTTTTTATTTTAAAGAGGCAATCAGAGCGCCTTCATTCATAAAAAATACGGGAAGTGTCCCTCACCGCTCTCACCGCTCTCCCTCACCGCTCTCCCTCACCGCTCTCACCGCTATATCACTGCTATATAGTCAGATTTCTCATTAATTAGAACCGTCCCCTTTTCCGTTTTCGATACCAGAAAATTTTTTTCTCATTTCTTCTCATTTCATTATAGACATTTTGTTTGCCAAATAATCCCCTACTTCTTCTTCGGAGACCGTTATTCCTGCCTTACTTGCTTTTTCTATAAGTAATTTCTTTCTTATTTTTTCTCTTTCTGATTTAATCAGTTTATCTCTTTGTGTCTCCAATAATCTTTTGTACCACTCTTTTTCTGCTGATTTAAGACTTGTAAATTTTTCTATTACTGATATGACTTTTTCTACAGCATCATCGTTGAATTGCAAAACACACTCCTTAAAATATTGGTTAAATCCGATAATGGCATTATCAATAAGTTTAGGCACAGAGGTGTTCCACTTTTTTCCGTCAACATCATTTTGTGTTAAACAGAGGCACTTTGTGATTTCAAATATCTTGATAAAAATATTTTTGAAAGTACTCAGTTCTCTTTTTAAGTCCGTTGATACATTAAAAAAATTTGTTGTGTATTTGTTGTCAATCGGCATTATTAAATCAGGCAATAGAAAGTGCAATGCTTTGGAAACACCTACTATTCTTTTTTTAGATTCCATCACTTTAAGGTTTAAAAAAACATTTTCGAGTAAACCGATTATTTCACTTTCAATTTGTCTATTATTATTAATTGACTGTAATTTATAATTGGACAATTTAACTAAGTCTTCTTTAACATGATTAAAAGAGAAAGATTGCTTAAAATTTTCAACTGTTGTTAGTCTTGCACCCCTTCGGTCCATATTCCATGCCTGTAATGTTTTTATGATTAAAGGGTATATTCCCTCGTCATTTAAAAAAGACTCTAAATCGTTGTTCTCTTTATGCTTTTTAATTATATCTTTGTATAACGACAAACCATGCCCAGGACGATATTTTTTATTACATTCATTTATGAAGTAAAAAAATATTTCTTTATTTTTAAAAAGAAAATCTAATATTTTCATTATTCCTTTCTCTGCCTGCAATTGCAACTAACGTTCAAGGCCAAAAGAAATGCGGTAGCATTTGGATTTGGAGGCCAATCTTTTGACCTGTTGTTAGGTGTTGTGTTGCCCCTAATATTTCCTTCTTTAAGCTTCTTTCTAATAAAAGCATTAAAACTTGTTGACTTTTCAACTTCCTTCATAAAAGTTTCTGGGTCCGTTTGTGCCAATTTTTCATCAATATAAATATCTATTCTGGCCTTAAGCTCTTGTGGTAGAGGCCTATCTTCCCCAGTGGGTCGGGTGGTATCATCAGGATCTTCAAGAAAAAAATTAAGAAGTGTCTTCTGGAAATTCTCTACTGCTTCTTCTAAGTTCAAACCATCATCTTCAAGTGTCATAAGATAAGCCGAACCACACCATTGATCAAATATTAACATCATTCTTCTTTCAAGACCATGCATATTCCACCACCATCTTATATCATCATCTTTAACCCCCTCCTTCCTCCTCTTCGCTAACATAGATTTTATTTTTTCATCGGTAGATTCTTTTTCCAAAAGAATATCCCCGAAATTTTGAGGCAAATTTATATCACCTTCCTTAATAGCACCTTCTTTTGCTTTCTTAATCATATCAAGGAAATTGTTTTTTGCCTCAGATGCTGACATACCCATCACTATTTGAATCATGGGTAAATATTGAGCTTCTAATTGTTTTTCGATGTCTGATGACGATCCAAATAGCTTTGAAAATATCCCCATTGTCATCTCCTTCTTAGAATCTTAAGGCAACATTACAACTAACGTTCTTGGTGCAAAAGAAGCCCGAAGGGTTTGGATGTTTATCTTTTGCACCATGTTAGGCGATGTTGGTTACCCCCTGCTTTAAAAACTCATCTAATGATTTTTTAATATGTTCAAATAGTATCTTATATGCGTGGCAGAAATAATCCTTATTATAGATTCCGTTTATGGTATTAGCCATACAGCCTGAAAAGCACATTTTATAGAATTCACACCCTTGACATAATTTTTCAGTTAGAGATGTTCTTTGAGATACCATAAAACGAACACTTGAATTGACCATTTCTGAAAATGGAGATTCTAAAAGATTGCCGTAACAGAATGCTTGATTTCCTACAAAGTGGCAACATGGGTAAACATTGCCATCCCAATCAAGAGTAAAAAAAACTTGGCTACAATCTGTGTGGAATGTACATACTTGGCTGTAATTTCTCCCTATGAAATTGTTAATTACATCTTTAAAAAGAGTTATTTTAGGTGGTTGCTTTTCTGCTATCCAAAAATCATATAGCAAAGTAAGAAAATTTCCTAAAGCTTCCGGGTTTACCGCACAGATTCTATCATTTTTTACCATAAACATCGGGCTCAGTCTAAATGGCGTATGTGTGTGTTCTTTAAAAAACGAATAAAACTCTATGGGACTCTGAATATTATAGTCATTTATCACCGAAACAATACCATACTTTACACCCGCTCCCTGTAATGTTTTTATTTTTTTATTAACTTTCTCATACGATCCTTTACCGTCATTATATTTCCGATAAAAATCATGAAAACTATCGTCACCATCCAAGCTTATTCCAATTCTACAATTATTTTCTTGGAATAGCTGAATGAAATTATCATTAAGTAGGGTTAGGTTAGTCTGCACCCCTGTGTGATATTTATGTCTTAATCCTCTAAGGAATCTAAAGGCTTCCTTATAAAAATTCGCTTCTAATAATAGTGGCTCTCCACCGTGAAACAAAACACAAATTTCGTAATGAGGGTCAAAGAAGTCATCTATCTTTGAGAGGCACTTTCTAAAATTTTCAAAAGTAATATAATCAGAACTATCCCTACCACTCTGACAATAGCAATAACCGCAACGTAAGTTACATAATGAGGTAGTTTGAATAATAATTGTAACTAACTGTTTTTCCACCATCATCCTTAATCATTCGGCATTATACCGCAATAAGGGAACCTGGAATATTTATCATGGGTGCATCCTTTCCATGTCTCCTCTGATTGGGATAGAAATCGTTCTCTTAGAATTTCCCTTAGGGCTGGAGATTTGACATTTTCAATATCCTCTAATGTTAGATCTCTCCCCAATAAAGTTACTTTCTTCTCATCTTTCATTGGTTTCACCTCCCTTTTGTGTTGATATATTAACTACGGTTTCAGAACTAACACATTCAACTATATGTGTGTATATAGGCTTCAAACAATTACAAAGATAATGAGAAAGATCAGGAAAACTTGCATATACTTTATGAAGATATGCACAATAGTTCAAATTGCAGAGAAAATCAAAGTAACAATTCTCGCATTGGCGGAAATCCTTCATTTGATAGGAACATGTACGACATCTGGGTCGTTCAATAGAACTTTGTTCAACAAATTTCCTCAGAGAATGCACTGGGTTTCCCACTAGTCGGCGACAAGCATACAAATTCCCATCGGGACCAATTGAAATCTGTGGTTCATCCATTTGAATATAATCGTCTCTTCGCATGATATACCTGATGATGTAATGAAAAATTGGAATTTTTAATGGGACTTCAGATAAAAACCATTTATCAAAGATTTTTATTATTGTATTGCTGAAATCAATCGGACTAACAATGAGTTTCTCTGCTTGGGCTTTTTGAATACCAGATGGAACAATCATCGTGAAATTCCAGTTAAAATCATAAGACTGGCAAAAATTATAAATTTCTTCTACAGTATCACAGTTTTGCTTTGTAATTACAGAGTTGACAAAAATATGATTAATTCCAGCCTCCTTCAAATCTATGAGAGATTGCTTTACTAAATTAAATGATCCATCTCGTTGAAAATCATGACTATGTCCAATTCCATCAAGACTTGTATAAATTGCAAAGTTAT
Organism: Nitrospinota bacterium; assembly: GCA_018896985.1. Taxonomy (GTDB): domain Bacteria; phylum Nitrospirota; class Thermodesulfovibrionia; order Thermodesulfovibrionales; family UBA1546; genus UBA1546. The sequence goes on along the minus strand of JAHILQ010000166.1, from coordinate 2,486 downwards.
TTTCTTTGAAGAATCTTATATATTCTTCATTTAAAAGTGTAAGGTTTGTAGAAATTTCATTTTCAAAATTTAGAGAAAGCTTTTTCTGCCATTCAACCGCAGAATTAAAAAAATCAAATCCCATCAAAAGAGATTCGCCACCACCCCACCTGACGTTAATTTTCTCTTCAGGAAATTTCTCAACTAAAAAAGAAAAGAAATCTTTCACCGTAGATATAGAAAGACTGGCTTTAGATCTTTTCTCAAGATTGCAATAGAGGCAATTAAGATTGCATCTTGTCGTTGGTTTTACACTTACATAAATCATATCTTCACTAATTTATCGGGGGTGACCAATTTCGCATAACTCGTTCACAGGCGACAATGTCACCTTTTGTTCAGTTTTGGGATGATAGACGACAGAGTCGTCTATTCCAACTATGGACTGCCCGCCCCCTTTCTCCTCAAAAATCTGGTCTAATGGGTTTCGTATCTTCATAAGAGCCTTATTACTTACATGGGTATAAATCCCAGTTGTTTTACTGTGGCGCGGAATATTTTTTATTTTTTGCACAAGGGTAGGGTTATAGGAGAATGCAACTTTTATTCTTCTGTCTGAACTGTCTTTGCTGAGAGTTACCACATTGTTGTCCCCCTCTCGCTATTGAGAAGTATTATATTGATAGGTTTTAAATCAGTCAATCATATTCTTATAAGGGAAAAGGGGGTGGCAAAGGGTTCTAAGGAATGCCGATGTGATAGAATAAGCTCTTGGAGATTCGGATGAAGAATATTGATCTGCTGATAAAGAACGGCACTGTCTTTGACGGGACAGGTGCAGAGCCTTTTGAGGCTGATATCGGTGTTGCCGGAGATAAGATAGCCTTCGTAATTCAAAATTCAAAATTCAAAATTCAAAATCCCAAAAAGGTAATTGATGCGAAGGGATTGGCTGTCTCTCCGGGTTTTATAGATACGCATGCTCATTCGGAATTTACATTGCTTGCAGACCCTCGCGCAGAAGGAAAACTGCTTCAAGGCATAACCACAGAGATAAACGGAAACTGCGGGCTTTCTGCTGCCCCGCTTTACAATGAGGCGGCGGAACACAGGGAAAATGATATTAAGGAACTAAAGATAAAAGAGAGATGGAAAACATTCGGGGAATATTTCAGGATACTTGAAAAAAAAGGCATTGCCCTCAATTTCCTTACCCTTGCAGGACACGGAAGCATACGCGCATCAGCGGTTGGATATAAAGATAAAAGGCCCGGCAAAATTGAAATGAGGAAGATGCAGGTTCTTTTAAAAGAATCAATTAACGAGGGCGCAGCAGGACTTTCAACAGGACTTATTTATCCGCCCGGAATCTATTCTGATACGGAAGAGCTGATTGAATTATGCAAGGTTATACCCCCCCTTCGCCCCCCCTTAGAAAGGGGGGGATGGGGGGGTGGTATCTATACATCCCACATGAGAAGCGAGGGCAAGAATCTTATTGAATCAATAAAGGAAGTAATCCGCATAGGCAAAGAAGCTGATGTCAGAGTCCATATTTCCCATATTAAGACAAGCGGAAAAGAAAACTGGGATAAAATAGATGAAGCAGTAGGTTTAATAGAGAATGCCCGGAGGAAAGGAATTCGGATTACATGTGACAGGTATCCTTACACAGCATCAAGCACAGACCTTGACACGATACTGCCGTCATGGACATACGATGGTGGAACTGAGAAAGAGTTAAGAAGGTTAAAAAATCCGGAGATGCGTGAGAAGATAAGAAAGGAGATATTATACGAACATCCTGACAGTGATTACTGGAAAAGGGTAAGCGTATCTTCTGTATCATCACAAAAAAATAAGTGGATGGAAGGTAAAACACTGGCATTTATATCAGGGCGGATAAATATCAAGCCTGTGGATGCGCTTTTTAAGATTTTGGTAGAGGAAAAGCTGAGGGCTGACGCAATATTTTTATCAATGAGCGAGGACAATCTTAAGAGATTCCTTTCTTTGCCTTATGTAATGATTGGCTCTGACAGCTCTGCAAGAAGCAGGACAGGATTGACCTGTAAGGGCAAGCCGCATCCAAGAGGTTTTGGAAGTTTTCCGAGATTCCTCGGCAGATACGTAAGGAATAAGAGGCTGATGAGCATGACAAGCGCTGTTCATAAGATAACAATGCTTCCTGCCAGAACGTTTGGAATAAATGGGAGGGGAGTTCTGAAGAAAGGCGCGTTTGCGGATATTGTTGTCTTTGATCCTGAGAGGATAATTGATAGGGCTACTTTTGACAAGCCGTTTCTTAAGCCTGAAGGGATTTACTATGTGATTGTGAATGGTTTGCCTGAGGTATGGGAAGGCGAAATTACCTGCGCCACAGCGGGGAAAATCTTGAGGAGTCAGGGCTATTTACCCCGTTAGAAGTTTGGACTTCTAAAGGGGTTTACTGAAAAAGCGGTAACATTGACAAAGGTTACAGTTAAGAAATATAATTAAAAATCTTT